>JAQXNZ010000168.1 GCA_029098265.1 Clostridia bacterium
TGTATTCGGCGGCGGTAAAGCTATTGATACAGCTAAATACGCATCAAGAATAATTGACCCCAAGCCTTTCTTCACATTCCCTACAATCGCGGCTACATGCGCAGGCGCATCTGCGGAAGCAATTATGTACTACACAAACCACGAAGCAAGAGATACATATCAGTGCCACAGAACGGCTGAGCACGTTTTCGTAAACACAAAGATTATTGCCGAAGCTCCCGATGTATATCTCTGGGCAGGTATCGGCGACACAATGGCAAAGCATTTTGAGACATCACTTGCCGTTAAAGACGGTCATAAGATTACACTTGGACAGGCTCTGGGCGTACACATCGGAGAAATGTGCTACAAACCCCTTGTTCAGTACGGCGCAAAGGCTATGGAGGACTGCAAAAACAACATTATTTCAGAGGAGCTTGAAATCATCTCCCTTACAAACATAGTTACAACAGGTATCGTATCATGCCATGTCGGCGTTACAATTAACTCCAATGCCGCACATGCTCTCTGCTACGGCACAACACTTCTTCCCCAGATTGAGGAAAGACATCTCCACGGCGAAGTAGTTTCCTACTGCACACTTGTGCTTCTGTTCATGGACGGACAGTTAGACAAGGTAGACGAGCTTTTCCCTCTTTACAAGGCAATTAAGCTTCCCACAAAGCTTGCTGACATCGAGATAAAAGAGGATGAGCTCAAGCCCGTTATCGAAAAGTCTCTTGATACAGCAGATATGAAGTTTGTTCCCTACGAGGTTACATACGACATGGTTTATGATGCAATCATGGCACTTGAAAAATATAACGAAACACACTGATTTTATTTATGTAAATAACAACAGACATAATATGCGGAATGCCGAAGGTTTTTGCGAGGAACCTTCGGCATTTTCCTATATTGTATATAATAATGTAAGAACACCTATAATATCAGCTCTTCAGCATAATAAATGGCACTAAAAGAAAACCCAGCCGCAATTCATTTGCGGTTGGGTCTCAAAACTGAAAATGAACCAATCAAAATGCAAAAGTTTTGCAAGGAACTTTTGTATTTTGCTCCGAATAAGTCGAAAGCCTGCTTTCGACTTAGCGGCTCCGCCGCCTACATCCCCAGCATCTTCGCCAGCTCTTCCATTCTCTCAATGGGGAACGGCGGTTCAGCCAAGGGCTTCAGGGCTATGGACATGAGCTTCATAGGATTATCGTCCGCCGCCGTACGGTTGGAAGAAAGATGTCCGCAACGCTTACAGCGGTGTATTATTGCCCACTCGCCGCTTTTTCTGACCCATACGCCTATGGGCTCCATAATTCCGCCGCAGTCCGACTCCCTGTCGCCGGGTTCGTTGTCCATATGCAGACTGGAAAGACAGTAGGGACAGTGGTTTCTGTGCTCGCTTCCCGCACCCTCGGGCACCACAAGTCTGCCGCATACCTTGCAGGTGAAGCTTTCGTTGCAGGCGTGATTGCGGTAATAACCCTTTTCATACTTCATTTTTTTATTTATTCGGTTCATATTGAAAATCCTCTTGGGCAAATCAACAATGGGTAATCTGCATTGGGAGGCTGAGACGCTCCAAGCCTCCCGGCTCAGGCAATCTCCGATACACTGCGTTTTGTCAAACAGCATTTCCTTTCTATACTTCTGTTCTTTAATAATATGTTTACGGCAAAGCATTAAAAGCCGCCTGATATTATGGTATCAGACGGCTCTATGTGTGTCAATCGTATGTTAGGATATTATTTTGCTTTTATTTTTTCCTTGTCCACTGCGCTTATGCCTATGAATACAACACCGCATACTATTACCATAAATATGCCGACGCTCTTGAATATTCCCGCCAGTGAAGGAACGCAGTTCCAGAGAATAATGGCTATTATTGAAGCAAGTATTGTCCAGAAGCCTGCCTTTTTGCTGGTAAAGCCGGGTGCAAGCAATGCACCGATAACGATGAACGAAGTACCGATAGCCAATGAAAGGGCCTTCTGCATAGCGCCGAGGATAGCGCCCATCTGTGTGGCAATGAGGTATGTGACTATGCTGGCGATTACAACGATTAACTTGTTTACGATTGCTTTTTTCTTTTTAAGGGCTTCGGAATCCGAAAGCTTGTAAACGATGTCCGAGCTGACCGTTGTGGAAAGACCGACAATCATCGAACAGCCTGTGCCCATGTCAGCCGCCCAAAGACCGGAAAGGGTGATGCCGCCGAGAACGGGAGGTATGCTCATAAGTATTTTGGGAAGGGCCTCTGCCGCCGCCGCATCGGGCAGGAGAGCCTTGCTGGCTACACCCAGAAGGGCACATATAAAGCCTACGGGAACCATAAGAATGGCGCCGAGTATATAGCCCATCTTTGAGGAACGGTCGTCCTTGCCTGTAAGACCGATCTGTACAACGCCCTGGACGGAGTTGGTATTGCCTATCATAACGATTACCCAGCTGATTATGCCTATCCAGCCCATACCTTCCGTAAAGCTCAGGTAGGGAACATCAGGCTCCGCCGCAACAAGGGTCTGGATTGCTTCCCAGCCGCCGTGACCGCTGAGTACGATTATTGTGGCAACGATTACGCCTACATATATGAGTATAAGGTTAAGTACGTTTGTAAGGGATACGCTTCCCATGCCGCCTATCATGGCAACAAGCATGAATATGATGAATGAGAAGAATGTTCCCGACTGGGTTGTAAATATATCGGGCAGCAGTGCCGCCAGTATGGAACCACCGGCCTTGTACTGGAGGGCGATAATTCCCGACTGGATTATGCACATGGAAATGACCATGATGAAGCTGGTCTTTTTGCCGAACATTTCGTTTACAAGGGCGCTTATGGTGCTGTAGCCGCTTTTTCTGAGATAGTTTACCGCAAGGAATGCAGTTATTACCGCACCGATGGCCCATGCCGTATCATACCAGCCTGCGGAAAGACCTACGCTGAAAGCGTTTTCCGCAATACCGATTGTTGACGCACCGCCGATGGCAAGACCTGCGATACTGGCGGCTACTACAAAGGCTCCGTTCTTGCCTTTATAAAGCAGGAAGGAATCCTCGTCCTTTTTCTGTTTGTGCGATACATAGAAGCTTATGCCGAAAAGAAGTACGACATATAAAATTACGATTAAAAGGGGTATATTCATTGATGCATCCTCCGTATGTTATGAATTATGTTTGTGTATATTGTCAGTCAAGCTCGTCTAAAAGCTGTCTGTATTTGTCCTCAAGCTGGGGTCTTACACTGCCGCCGTAGGGAATTACATATACGTCCTTGCCCCTTACGTCAACATGCTTCATCAGCTCGTCTATGTCATTATAGGCCTCGACCTGCATATCCTTAACCTCTGCGGGGTCAAGGGAAGAAAGCATAAGGACGTGTCCCTTTCTTATGGACTCGCAGGCGGCATAGAATATATATCCTCCGATAGTGAAGTCCTTTCTCAGGCTTTCGTCAAGACAGCCCCTCTTAAGCGGCTCTATCCAGTCGAAGAAATCCCTTGCGCCGCTGCCCTCGCAGCATTCCGCAAGAAAGACTATTGTTCCGCCCTCCTTCATGGCGCATATACCGTTGAAAAGGCTCTTGGTGGACTGATAGAAGTTGAGATCCTTGGGGAAGCCGCCGCAGCTTACGAATACAACGTCAGCCTCTTTTTTAATGGGCAGACCGTAGGATTTCTGTATATATTTGCAGCTTTCCTTCCAGGCCTTGTCAAAGTCGCCGCAGAAAAGACCGCTGTGCTTTGATGCGGAATTGACGCATATATTTATGCCGAAGGTGGGCTTTACAAGCTCTCCCGCTTCCTCCATATCAAGGTTTATGGGGTTTTCCTTGACCATTCCGCTGCCTACTCTGTCATCGGATTTCGGATTAACGGGGTCAAGGGCTCTGATGTGATTCATCTTTATTGTCTGTCTTGAGGCTATGCCCGGAATAATGCTCTTTCTTCCGCCGCCGTAGCCTGCCATTATGTGGTGTACCGTACCCGCAATAACGATAAGCTTTCTGCCTACAGCAAGAGGATTTACCCTTACCTCCGTGCCCAGAGATGTGGTGCCCACATATACAAGATCGTCGGCGTCGCAGTCATGGTCGATGACCTGTGCAACATGCTCATAGGCAAATTCGCCCGCCAGTGTCTTTCTTTCCTCCTCGGAGTTCTTTCTGTGGGTGCCCAGTGCTATGACTATAGCCATATTTTTGTAGGATACGCCTATTTCCTCGTTAAGGTATTTTACCAGAAGCTCGCAGATTATGTCCTGCCTCATCCAAAAGCGCGTCATGTCGCTTATTACAATGGTGACCTCATCGTCGGAAGCTATAAGCTCCTTAAGCGGCTTTGAGGCGATGACGCCTTCCTCTACGCAGTGTCTGAATTCTTCTTTTATATCGGTTATTTCTCTCATAGGGTTCTCACGCAGATATTCCACGCTGTTTGCCCCGTTCAAAGTCAGGCTGATTTTTGATTTGCCGTACTTTAGTTCAACATTTTCCATATATAGCATTCCTTTCTCTGATGATAAAAATATATTATCACTTTAAAGCAAACAAGTCAAAGAGTGCCGCACATTTTGACTGTAGAAAGTGGTTTTGTACTATTTGTTAAATTTATATAATAAAAGAAAAACTGGCACTGCTATATATAACAGTGTCAGTAAATCATACAGGCATTGAATTTTTGTATAAATATGGTTTTATATAGTATGCACAATAGAAAATGCAGAAGGCTTATTCTATCACTTCATCGGCAAGGGTCTTTATCTCGTCCCAGTCATTTCTGTTCATGTGGTCATAGACAGCCACAAGCCTGCATCCTGCACCCTTGGCGCTCTTTGCGGCATAAAGGGCGTCCTCGTAAACTACTGTCTGCTCGGGCTTTACACCCATAAGCTCGCAGGTTTTTATAAATATATCGGGCTTTCTTTTGGACATACCCAATGTCTCGGCTGTGTAAACCTCGGTAAAGCAGTTGTATATGCCGTTTCTTTTCATGGCGGCAATGGCAAGGTCTCTGTCGGAGGTGGTCAGTATGCACATCTTTGAACCCTCCTGGCATTCGGACTCAACAAGCTCCTTCATACCGGGCTTTAAAAGCAGTTCGTTTTCGTACTTGTCTCTTATGAGGGAAAGTATCTCCTGAACTACACCCTTTACATTGCCCTCAAGTCCCAAATCGCATATAAAGTATTCGGCGGCTTCATCAAGGGTTTTGTTTTCTATTACCTCTTTAAGGTCGGGCGGCGGAACAATTCCCTTTTTTGTCAGGTAGAGGCTTCCGAGGTTCTCCCACATACCCATTGAATCCAACAGAGTTCCGTCCATATCAAATATTATATTTCTCATTATTCCCACTCTTTTTCGTTGTTTCCTGCAAGATATTTGTCTGTTTTCTGGTTTATGGTCAGTATGTCGTCATTGGGGTGAAAATCAATCTTTACATAGCTCATAACACTGGGAGCGCCTGCCTTTACGGCAATGTACTGGCATTCCTTAACGATGTCAATAAGCTGATCAAGCTCACCCTCTATGGTTGTCTCAAAGGGAGAAACAAAGGTCTTTAATCCCTGTGCCTTTATATAGGCTATACATTCATCAACTATACGACATATTTCGCCGTTGTCTGTCACGCCGGGCAGAACCTGTATTGCTACGCTTGCTTTCATATTAAAAACCTCCTCATTATGTCAAATCTCATTTTGTTTTCCTATAGAATAGCACAGTGGCGGCGCCAATTCAAGAAATTTGACAGGGTCAAAAACAACATGGAGCGCAAAAATAGAGGAAGACCCTAAAATCTTCCTCTGAAAATACTTTATATTATTTTTTGCCCAGATACAGCTCCTTGACCTTTTCATTGGCAAGCAGTTCTTTTCCGGTGCCGCTTAAGGCAATCTGACCGGTTTCGAGAACGTAGGCCAGGTCGGCTGTATGGAGCGCCATGTTGGCGTTCTGCTCGATAAGCAGTATTGTAACGCCGTTTTTGTTTATTTCCTTGATGATATTGAATATTTCCTTAACGATGATAGGGGCAAGACCCAATGAGGGCTCATCCATCATTATCAGCTTGGGACGGCTCATAAGGGCACGTCCTACGGCAAGCATCTGCTGTTCACCGCCTGAAAGGGTACCGGCCTGCTGCCAGTGTCTTTCCTTAAGACGGGGGAAAAGGGAATATACCCACTCAATATCGTCATTGAGATTGTCTCTTCTGAGATATGCGCCTATCTTGAGGTTTTCAAGAACGGTCATATCGGGGAAAACACGGCGTCCCTCGGGAACCAGTGTTATGCCCTTTTTAACTATATCATAGGTGGGGTGCTTTGTTATTTCCTCTCCGTTGTAGGTTATGGTACCCGAAGCGGGACGGACAAGACCTGTTATCGTACGGAGTATAGTGGACTTTCCTGCACCGTTGGCGCCTATAAGGGTAACAATCTTACCGTCGGGCACCTCGAAGGATACGTCACGGACAGCCTTGATACCGCCGTAATTAACAGAAAGATTATCAATTTTCAGCATCGTCAGCCACCCCCAGATATGCTTCTATTACTCTCGGGTCATTCTGAACTTCTTCAGGAGTTCCCTTTGCTATGGTCTTTCCGAAGTCAAGAACATAAATACGGTCGGATATCTGCATTACCAGGTCCATGTGATGCTCTATCATAAATACGGAAAGATTGTATTTTTCTTTTACTTCTTTAATAAACGATGTCAGCTCCAGTGTTTCCTGCGGGTTCATACCTGCGGCAGGCTCGTCAAGGAGCAGCAGCTGAGGCTCTGTAGCCAGCGCACGGGCTATTTCAACCCTTCTTTGAAGTCCGTAGGGAAGGGATGAAGCTATTTCGTCCTTGAGGTCAAGCATGTTCTGCATTCTCAGCAGCTCTGTGGCCTCCTCACGCATTCTGCTTTCCTCTTTCCTGTTGAGACGGAAGGTTGCGGAGAATACGTTCTGATGCGCTCTCATGTGCTTTGCGATAAGAACGTTGTCAAATACCGTAAGGTTGGAGAAAAGACGAATGTTCTGGAATGTACGGGCAACTCCCAGCTTTGTTATCTGGTCGGGAGTTTTCTTTATTACCTTTGTGTACATATCGGCATTTTCGCCCTTGTATTCCGTTTTCATCTTTCCCTGGGGATGATTTTCGATTATTGTTTCGCCGTTAAGGGCCACAAGTCCGTTGGTGGGCTCGTATACGCCCGTTATGCAGTTGAAGGCCGTTGTCTTGCCGGCACCGTTGGGGCCGATAAGGGCGACTATCTCGTTTTTGTTTACGTC
>JAQXNZ010000169.1 GCA_029098265.1 Clostridia bacterium
ATTCTGAGGAGGAATTAATATGATAAAGGATGTAAAATGCTTTGTGGGCGGAATGTGCGAAACAAACAGCTTCATAATAAGCGACGAGGATAAAAACTGTATAATAGTTGATCCCGAGGGAAGATACGAGCAGTATGTGAATTATATTAAGGAAAATGGACTTAAGCCTGCTTATATTGTGCTTACACATGCACATTTTGACCATATCGGCGCTATGGAGGGACTTAAAAAGGAGCTTGGCTTACCTGTGTTGGCAGGTGCAGACGAAAAAACGGTGCTTAACAATCCCAACATCAATCTGACAGCCGCTATCGGCAGACCGGAAAGCTATGAGGCAGACAGATACCTTGCCGACGGTGAGGAGTTTACGGTGGGCAGTATGACATTCAAGACGGTGTTCACACCGGGACATACCTGCGGCAGTGTATGCTTCATATGCAACGACCTCATTGTTGCCGGAGATACGCTGTTTATGGGCAGCTGCGGCAGAACGGACTTCCCCACAGGCGACTGGGGACAGATGGCTAAATCGCTTAAAATGCTCAAGGAGCTTGAGGGTGATTACAGAGTGCTTTCGGGACACGGCCCCGAAACTACACTTGAGAGGGAAAGAAGAACCAATATGTTTATGAGATAAGGCGGATAAATTGGACTTTTATAAACGAATGGGCATAGTCTGCAAAAGTATACCCGAGGGCAGAACTGCCTCCTACGGACAAATAGCAATGCTCTGCGGAAAGCCTAAAAATGCCAGACAGGTGGGCTACGGACTGAAAATGGGCTTGGCAGGACAGGTGCCGGCCCACAGGGTCGTAAATTCAAAGGGTCTGCTCAGCGGAGCGGGTCACTTCCTTACATGGGATATGCAAGAAGCTATGCTTGAAAACGAGGGAGTAAAGGTTACAAAAACCGATAAAGGCCGGGCTGTGGATATGGATAAGTACGGCTGGAAAGTGACAAAGAAAGAGGCGGAGAGGCTTTTTGAAATTTTTAAAAAAGAAAGCATTTAGTGAATTATTTGAATAAAACGAAAAAATCAGACTCATTAGAGTGTCGGCTTTGTCGACGCTTTCAAGCTTCCGAAGAAGTCTTCGGAAGCCTTTTTATGTCATATATCATTTATTTCAGAAAAACAAATTCATTTTCCTTTGACAATTCTTCGGAAAAACTATATCCCATTCGGCAGTAGCCTTTGATGTCCTCGGGAGAGGCCGCCTTTGTTTCCGCCATATATCGTACCATATCACCACGTGCCATTTTGCACATTGTTCCCTTTTCGATTATCTTGCCGTCATTAATCTCGCCGAAGCGGCAGGTTATGAAGCGTGCACCGTCGGGAACATAGGCCGACACGGTTTTGCTGTACTCCTTTGAGGCAAGATTGATTACACAATCGGTCTCGGAGAATATTTTATCGGCAATAATACTGCCCCAAAAATCATAGAGGGAGGAAAAACCGTCGCCTTTAAGCTTTGCCTGCATTTCCAGACGGTAGGGCACAACGCCGTCCAGCGGTCGCACCATGCCGTAGAAGCCCGAAAGTATAGCAAGGTGAGACTGAACATATTCCAGCTCCTCATAGGTGAATACACCCGGCGACATATATTGATACTGTATGCCCTCATAGGCAAGTATGGCGGGAGTAACGTTCTTTCTGAGGCTGTTATTCAGCCTTTCGGCATTGAGAGAGGCAATTTTGTCGTTGCAGTTCCAAAGGGCTTTGAGCTCCTCATAGGACATGCCGAGAAGTATTTCGTGCAGTCTTTCGGTTTTGTCCATAAAGGGCGGGAGGGAACGCACCTCAAGACCGTCGGTATCGATATTCATTTTTTTAGCCGGTGATATTATTATTTTCATTGCCGTCAGCCTGCCTTGGTTTATATTTTGTGTATGCAAAAAGAGAAAGCCTGTTGTCAGGCTTTCTCCGTTGCTTTATCAGTCGATGTTAATCTCTATGGAGAATTTGTTTTTGTCTCCGCGGTATTTGAGAATCTCGTAAATTACGGGAGTACCCGTTTCCTGTGAAAGACAGATGTTTGTGCACAGATTGATAGGGCTTCCCTTTTTGATGTTGAGAAGCTTTGCCTCTGCCTCTGTGGCGCCCACTGCCTCGATTGTCTTTATTATCTTTCTGATTTTTGCATTCTTTTCCTTCGCAACTATCTGATATACAGATGTGGAGTTGAAGGCTTCCTCCTTTTCATTGAGAAGAAATGCGCAGAGAGGGTATTTAAAGTAGCTTTCTACATATCCCATGGCCATGCCGTCGGCATATCTGTGCCTGAGAAGATAGATAACATTGTCACCCTCGCTGATGTTGAGCGCTCTGGCCTGCTCCGAATTGGCCTTTACAAGGGTAAGCTCAATGGCCTGAGTGGAGGGGGTCATGGAGAGATTGAAAAGCTCCATGTTGTAGCCGTCGTACATATTGACAAGATCGGTCTTTACCTTGGGCTGAGACACAAAGGTGCCCTTGCTTTTTACACGGTAAAGATAGCCTTCGTTAACGAGCTCGCTTATGGCCTGTCTGATGGTAGTGCGGCTTATGCCGTATATATCGCAGAATGTCTTTTCCGTAGGAATGGCGTCTCCGGCCTTAACACCTTCGTTATTGATCTCATCAAGAATTATTTGTTTTACCTGATAATACAACGGTATAGGTATGTCCTTATTTATGGTATGATTGAAAAATTCCACGTATCATATACTCCTTTATGCCTTATTGTGATTACATAATGATGATTTATATTATAAAACATTTTCTAAAAAAAAGCTACTGTTTTAAAAGTTTTTTATGTAAATTGTGATATTTGTCAAAATATACATATATATGTATGCAAAAATCGCTGAAATTTGTTATTTTGTCATTATGTATCTCTTGACAATGTATCTTTTATAGTTCAAAATATTTATGCACTGAAAAAGTAGGTAATTAAGGCTAAAATGCTTGATTTAATGCGGTTATTAATATATAATATATAAGCGTTTACGGAGCCTTGTGTACTGTATACAGACTATAATTTAAATCAGGGACGGCTTTTGGGCATATAGCTATCATTGTTATATTGTTATTATTATGTAAAAACCGTTCGGATTTAATTTATATATATTTTTTATAATCACTATTTTATATTATTTACAGGGGGACTCAAAATGGAAAGCTTGATTTTCTTAGCACCCATAGTTGGTGTTATAGCTCTTATCTTTGCCCTTTTCCTCTCTAAGAAAGTAGGCCGTGAGGACGAAGGCACAGATAGGATGAAAGAGATCGCAGCAGCTATCAGCGACGGTGCTCATGCGTTCTTAACAGCAGAGTACAAAATTCTTGTAATCTTTATCGTAGTATTATTTGTTCTTATCGCTATCGGTATCGGCGTTAAGTCAGCGATAGCATTCGTACTCGGTACAGTATGCTCTATCCTTGCCGGATACTTCGGAATGAGCGTTGCTACAAAGGCTAACGTAAGAACAGCCAACGCAGCAAGAACAGGCGGAATGAACAGAGCACTTTCAATCGCCTTCAGCGGCGGCGCAGTTATGGGTATGTCCGTAGTTGGTCTCGGACTTCTCGGCGTAAGCATCGTTTATGAAGTAACAGGAGATACAAACATTCTTTTCGGCTTCAGCCTCGGTGCTTCATCAGTTGCTCTTTTCTCACGTGTTGGCGGCGGTATCTATACAAAGGCTGCCGACGTTGGTGCCGACCTTGTTGGTAAGGTAGAGGCAGGCATACCCGAGGACGACCCTCGTAATCCCGCAGTTATCGCCGATAACGTAGGCGACAACGTAGGTGACGTTGCAGGTATGGGCGCCGACCTTTTCGAATCTTATGTAGGCGCTATCGTTTCTGCAGTAACACTCGGTGTTGTTGCATTCGGCACAGAGGGTGCGCTTTTCCCTCTTGTACTTGCGGCTGTAGGTATCATAGCTGCAATCATCGGCTGCTTCTTTGTTAAGGGCGACGAAAAGTCAAACCCTCATAAAGCACTTAAGACAGGTACTTATGTAGCAAGCGTTATAGTAGTAATTTTATCAATAATCCTCAGCAAAATGTTCTTCGGAGGATTCAGCCTTGCAATTTCAATCATTGCAGGTCTTATCGTAGGTGTTATCATCGGTATCATCACAGAGAGATACACATCAAGCGACTACAGATCGGTTAAAAAGATTGCCGACCAGTCAGAGACAGGCGCAGCTACAACAATCATCAGCGGTCTTGCAGTTGGTATGGAATCAACAGCAGCACCCATCATACTTATAGCAATCGGTATCCTCGTAGCTTACGGCTTCGGCGGACTTTACGGTATCGCTCTTGCGGCTGTAGGTATGCTTTCAACAACAGGTATTACAGTAGCCGTTGACGCATACGGCCCCATCGCCGACAATGCCGGCGGTATCGCTGAAATGAGCGAGCTTGACGAAAGCGTTCGTGAAATCACAGATAAGCTTGACGCTGTAGGTAACACAACAGCTGCTATGGGTAAAGGCTTTGCTATCGGTTCAGCCGCACTCACAGCCCTTGCTCTTTTCGTATCATACGCACAGGCTGTAGAACTTGACTCTATCGACATTCTCAACACACAGGTTATCGTTGGTCTTTTCATCGGCGGTATGCTTCCTTTCCTTTTCTCAGCATTCACAATGCAGTCAGTTGGTAAGGCTGCTTTCCAGATGATTGAGGAAGTTAGACGTCAGTTCAGAGCATATCCCGGTATCATGGAAGGAACACAGAAGCCCGACTATAAGAGCTGCGTTGCTATTTCTACAAAGGCTGCTCTTAAGGAAATGCTTGTTCCCGGTATCATGGCAGTTGCCGCTCCTATCATCGTAGGCGTACTTCTCGGAACAAAGGCTCTCGGCGGTCTTATCGCAGGCGCACTTGTAACAGGCGTACTTATGGCAATCTTCATGTCAAACTCAGGCGGTGCTTGGGACAATGCTAAGAAATACATTGAGGAAGGCAACCACGGCGGAAAGGGAAGCGAAGCTCATAAGGCAGCAGTTGTCGGTGATACAGTCGGCGACCCCTTCAAGGATACATCAGGTCCTTCAATCAACATTCTTATCAAGCTTATGACAGTTGTATCACTTGTATTTGCACCTTTATTCGCTATGATCAACAGCGGTGCAGGTCTTATCAGATAATAACAGCTGTAAATAACGGTATAGCACAGGGCAGTCGATAAAGACTGCCCTGTTTTTTAGCAGGTGATTTTATGGGAAAATATTTTGAGGGCTTCCCGAAGGAAAGCATAGATTTTCTTTGGGAATTGAGAATGAACAACAATACCGAGTGGTTTGCCGCCAACAGGGACAGATACGAAACGCTTATAAAGGAGCCTATGAAGCTGTTTTCGGCCGAAATGACCGAAAGAATGAACGATATGGGCATGGGTGAGAGCTTTTATCCTGCAATATCAAGGGCAAACCGTGATATAAGGTTTTCAAAGGACAAATCTCCCTATAAGGACAGGAAATGGGTGGTTTTCAACTATGGGGAGAGCCGCTGGCAGGAAAAATGCTGTTTTTATTTTGAGGTGGCACCCGAGGGCTGGTCGGCAGGCATGGGCTTTTATGACGCCAATGCCGAATATATGGCAAGGTACAGAAAGAAGCTGTCGGCAGATACGGCGGGACTTAAAAGACTGGATGACAGGCTGAAAACACAGGATATTTTTGTACCTGACGTGAAGCTGTACAAGAAGAATTTTACTCCCGAAGGAACGGCGCCGGAACTGGCAAAATGGTATCAGTTCAGGAACCTGGCGCTTACCAGTGAATACAGAATTACGGACAGCCTGTTTGACCGCTCCATACTGGACGAGGTAGAACGGGGATTTGAGTTTTTGAAGCCGTTTTTCATGTATTTTAAAAATATTTAGTTTGGAGGTATCGTAGTGCTGAAGACTAAAGGAGAGTTTCTGCACACTCCGAGTGTTTGACTTTTAGCTATCCGAAGCCTAGGCTTCTAATTTCTGTTTTTTCGCTGTCCCAGCGAGTACACGCAGGGGAAGGAGACCATTCGGAGTACGCCTTAGCACACACAACGGC
>JAQXNZ010000170.1 GCA_029098265.1 Clostridia bacterium
TTAAACGGTGACGATGATGAACTCTATTCAGACTCAGAAGTAGAGGAAATGAGAATCAAAGAGGGAGATCTTGTTTTCGTAGCACAGTATGAAAAGAAGGGCAGCGACAGCAGCTACGAGCTTCCCGAAAAGCACATCGAGAAAAAGCCCGAGCTGGAGACACAGGAACACTTCCAGTACATCAGCGGCTATCCCGACGGAACAGTAAGACCCAATGCAAACATCACAAGGGCAGAGGTAGCTACAATATTCTACAGACTGCTCAGCGATGATTCAAGAAACGCTTACTATTCAATCGTTGAGAACTTCAGCGACGTTCAGAGCACAGACTGGTACCTTAAGGCCGTTGCAACCCTGACAAACGCAGGCATACTCCACGGTGATGCAGGAAAAGATACATTCAGACCCAACGACAGCATCACAAGGGCTGAATTTGCAACAATCGTATCATTCTTCGATGACCTTTCTTACACAGGTGAGGACAGATTCAGCGATATAGCAGGACATTGGGCAAATGCATATATTAATTCGGCATCGGCAAACGGCTGGATTAACGGCTATCCCAACGGAACATATAATCCCGATGCGGCAATAACAAGAGCAGAGGCAATGACAATAATCAATAACGTACTCGGCAGAGAGGTAGACGGCGAAGGTCTCCACTGGAAGACAAAGATGTGGCCGGATAACCCCAACTATGCATGGTACTACTATGAAGTGCTCGAAGCCACCAACTACCACGACTATGTTCGCGAGAACGCAGACGAGGCAGAGGAATGGACAGATATCAGACCCAATAAGGTTTGGAATGAGGGCGCTGCAAACTAAATAATGCTTAATTGGCGGCAGGAAACTGCCGCTGTTTTTATATGCATGCAAAACGGCGGAAATATTAAATACAGACATTACATCAATATTTTTACTTGACTAAATATAAGAAAGTTTTTTCGTGTACAATAGACAGGATTGTCATTTTCAGCCCATTAAATTACAATGTTTTAAGACATTTGAACAATGAAAAACATCTGATTTTGACCTTGACGTGAATATTGCCGATATTTACGGCGGATATTAGAAAAAATAAAAAATATATTGAACTTGAAAACTGTGAACGGTTATAATGTATACAGATAAACCAGTTAAATTAATAGGGAGGAATAAACGATGCACAAAAATATAACCGATTCGATAATCTACATAGGCGCCAATGACCATGATATCGACCTGTTTGAGGGTCAGTACGACGTTCCCAACGGTATGGCCTATAACTCATATATAATCGATGATATAAATATCGCCGTTATGGATACAATCGACCAGAGAAAGACTGACGAATGGCTGTCAAACATCGCTAAGGTGCTCGGCGTGCGTAAGCCCAACTACCTTGTTGTTCAGCACATGGAGCCCGACCATTCGGCTTCAATCGAGGCGTTCCTCAATAAATATCCCAACACAACGGTTGTAGGAAACGCAAAGACATTTGCTATGATTTCACAGTTTTTCCCCGGCCTTGAGATAAAGAAAACAAAGGTTGTTAATAACGGTGACACACTCAGACTCGGCAGCCATGTGCTCAACTTTGTATTTGCGCCCATGGTACACTGGCCCGAGGTTATGATGACATACGAATCAAGCGAAAAGGTGCTTTTCTCTGCCGACGGCTTCGGAAAATTCGGTGCCCTTGATGCTGATGAGGACTGGGCATGTGAGGCAAGAAGATATTATTTCGGTATCGTAGGAAAATACGGCAGTCAGGTGCAGGCAGTGCTTAAAAAGGCTGCAGAGCTTGAAATAACAAAAATCTGCCCTCTCCACGGCCCCATACTTACAAAGGATTTAGGCTATTATATTGACCTCTATAATACATGGTCAAGCTATAAGCCCGAGGAAGCCGGAGTATGTATCTGCTATACATCGGTTTACGGACATACAAAGGCCGCTGCAGAACTCCTTGCCGAGGAGCTTGAAAAGGCCGGTGCCGAAAAGGTTGTTCTCAATGACCTGGCAAGATGCGATATGGCAGAGGCTGTTGAGGACGCATTCAGATATGACAGACTTGTGCTTGCCACAACAACATATAATGCCGATATATTCCCGTTTATGAGAACATTCATCGAGCACCTTACGGAAAGAGGATACCAGAACCGTGTTATAGGCTTTATCGAAAACGGCTCATGGGCACCTATGGCTATGAAGGTTATGAAGGGAATGCTTGAAAAGAGCAAAAACATCACTCTTGCCGAAAACAACGTAACAATCAAGTCAGCCATGAATGATGAAACAAAGGCTAAGATTGCTGACCTTGCAAAGGAACTTGCCGCAGCAAAAATGGAGATAGAGGAAAGAACGGAAAAGCCTGAGGAATCAAAGGGTCCCAAGAAGAAATATGTCTGCAAGGTATGCGGATATGTTTACGAGGGCGAGGAACTTCCTTCAGACTATGTATGCCCTCTCTGCCATGCATCGGCTGAACACTTTGAAATAATGGAGTAATCCGAAATATACAATATTAGGACACTAAGTTGAAAACAGGTTTTCAACTTGCTTAAATTATGGTATGAATGGCTATTCCATCGGCTTTTCAAAAAACATGAAAAGCCTTGAAACACGCCATTCTCCTCGGCGAAGAGCGCGGTCTCCGACTGCGGATTAAACTTGGAAAACCCTTCGTTTTCCAATCCTTTCCGCATAAAAAACAGGTTTGTCTACAGTCTGTGGGCTATGGTAATGATACCATAGCCCTTGCTTTTATTATGAGCATGAACAGCACGGCTGATGTAATGATTGACATTATAACGGCG
>JAQXNZ010000171.1 GCA_029098265.1 Clostridia bacterium
ATATATCTCCAATATTCGCATTATTGTATACTCTGCAATGGGAACACTGTAAACATCCCTTGCATTGGCAAAAATAATGTTCCTTTTCTTAAATTCTTCCACGGGCAGTGTATCAAAGCCTGCCGATGTAGCCTGGAAAAACTTAAGGTTTGTAAACTTATCCAGTTTGCTTCCCCTAAACGGATTGAGACCGACCATTGCATCGCAGGCGTATTCCTCATCGGTAAACTCCTCCAGTTCGTCCGCATGGTCAAACACCTCATATCCCAGTGAAGTTATTTTCTCTTTTATATCATCGTGGAACTTATGCGCTCCCGTAAGTACGACCCTCATATTACGGCCTCCTTTTACTGATGCTGTTTTATAACACCGTCCTTAATCATTTGTGCCATTTCCTCATCGGAATAGCCCAGTTCTTTAGCAACCTCCAGTGTATGCTGACCTAAAAGAGGGGCAGGCGCCGAGTCTATGGCCTCCTGTCCGCCGAACTGTACAGGTGTCATGGGAAGCATAAAGGAATTTCCTGATTTCATCTTGAACTCAGTCACATAGTTATTATCAATGGCCTGTTGGTCTGTAGATATATCCTTCCACTGAAGTGTTCTCTCAAATGGAATATCAGCGGCAGTAAGCTTTTCAGCCCAGTATTCTCTGTCGTTGAGTATAAACTGTTCCTCAATCCTCATACAGCAGTGTTTAAGCTTTTCCTTATCTGCAACGACCTTCTTAAGAGAGCGGTAGTCGGGGTCATTCTGTATATCGGAAAGCCCGAATATCTCACAGAAGGAATCCCAGTATCTTTCATAGGCAAGCACACAAAGAGTTATCCACTTGCCGTCCTTGCACTTATATGAATTAATAAGCGGATTTCCCGGATTGTATCTGGACTGCGGATATTCCACACCGAACTGTGTTCCGATAATCATCATTGAGTTTGCCCATATTGATGTGCCGTAAAGGGATACAACTATTTTCTCGCCTATACCTGTGTTTTTAGCCTTTATTATTCCTCCGAGAATACCCGATGCAAGGGCAAGACCTACCGTATGGTCGCCTGTGGCATAGGGTGCGGTAACGGGGGCTGTTCCGTCGGGCGACATATCAACAAGGGAGCCGCCCTTTGCCCAGAAGGCTACAACGTCATAGCCAGGTCTGGGTGCGTCCTTTCCGTAAAGACCGTAGCCCGATATTACGCCGACTACAAGCTTGGGATATTTCTCATGCAGCTGTTCATAGGTAAGACCGAGCTTTTCAAGGGCAGCCGCACGGACATTTGAAACAAATACGTCTGCTTCGGAAAGCAGTCTGTGCATAAGCTCCATGCCCTTTTCCGTCTTAAGGTCAACGGCTATTCCCCTTTTGTTTCCGTTTTCATATTCCCATACGGGGTTTTCTTCCTCGGTATAGGGAGTCTGTGCAAGATTTACGCCGAATCCCCTCATGGGGTCTCCCGAAAAGCTTTCAACCTTTATAACATCAGCACCCCAGTCGGCAAGCAGTCTCATGGAACAGGGTGCCGCCGCATAGGTAGTGAAATCAACAACTTTTATACCTTTAAGCAGGTCAGGCTGCATAATACAAATCCCCTTTCATATCAGGCAAGCTTGCCCTTCATCACTTCAAGCAATTCTGAAACCTTAACAGCTTCCTCCTCGCCTGTCTCCATATTTTTAAGCTTTACACTGTCCTGGTCAATTTCGTTATCACCGAGTATTACAGAATATAAAGCGCCTATCTTGTTGGCATACTTCATCTGAGCCTTAACGCTTCTGCCAACGCTGTCGCACTCGGCCTTTATTCCCTCGGAACGCATACGGTAGGTAAGAGCCTGTCCCTTGATAAGTCCCTTTTCTCCTATGGCGCCGATATAAATATCTCTGTGAGGCTTGCTCTCAAATGCGCCGTTCTGGGCTTCAAGCACAAGCAGAAGTCTCTCTATGCCTACTGCAAAGCCCGCACAGCCTGTGGGCTGTCCGCCGCATTCGGCAACAAGATTGTCGTAGCGTCCGCCGCCGCATACAGTGCCTTGGGCGCCTATGCCGTTTGATACAAACTCGAATACGGTTCTTGTATAGTAGTCAAGGCCGCGCACAATCTTGGGATCAACCTCGTATTTTATTCCCATTTCGTCAAGTATGGCTTTAACCGTCTCAAAATGCTTTCTGCACTCATCGTCAAGGTAGTCAAGCACAACGGGTGCATCGGCAATTATCTGCTGACATTTTTCCTCCTTGCAGTCAAGCACTCTGAGGGGATTTTTTTCAAATCTTGAGCGGCAGTCGTCGCACAT
>JAQXNZ010000172.1 GCA_029098265.1 Clostridia bacterium
CTCTTACACGAAGGAATTCCTTGTGTCCTACAAGCTCTTCAACGGTACGAACACCGCATTTAGCCATTATTTCACGAAGCTCCTCGGCAATAAACATCATAAAGTTTATTACATATTCGGGTTTACCCTTAAATCTCTTTCTGAGTTCGGGATTCTGGGTTGCAATACCTACGGGGCAGGTATCAAGGTTGCAGACACGCATCATTACACAGCCCATTGTTACAAGGGGAGCTGTAGCAAAGCCGAATTCCTCTGCACCGAGCATACATGCGATAGCTACGTCACGTCCGCTCATAAGCTTACCGTCGGTCTCGATTACTACTCTGGAGCGGAGACCGTTTTCTATAAGTGTCTGGTGTGTCTCGGCAAGACCGAGTTCCCAGGGAAGACCTGCGCTGTGTATGGAGCTCTTGGGAGCTGCGCCTGTTCCACCGTCATAGCCTGATATAAGTATTACCTGGGCGCCTGCCTTGGCAACACCTGCTGCAATTGTGCCTACTCCTGCCTCTGATACAAGCTTAACCGATATACGGGCGTCTCTGTTGGCGTTTTTAAGGTCGTATATAAGCTGTGCCAAGTCCTCAATGGAGTAAATATCATGGTGAGGGGGAGGGGAGATAAGAGCAACACCGGGTGTTGAATATCTCGTCTTTGCAATCCAGGGGTAAACCTTTTTGCCGGGAAGATGTCCGCCTTCGCCGGGTTTTGCACCCTGAGCCATTTTTATCTGTATTTCTCTTGCACTTACAAGGTATTCGCTTGTTACGCCGAAACGTCCCGATGCAACCTGCTTAATAGCGCTGCAGCAGTCGGAATGAAGTCTTTCGGGAAGCTCTCCGCCTTCGCCGGAGTTTGATTTGCCGCCGATGGAGTTCATGGCCCTGGCAAGACATTCATGGGCCTCCTGTGATATTGAGCCGTAGCTCATGGCGCCTGTCTTGAACCTCTTTACTATTTCGGAAGCGGGTTCAACCTCCTCAATGGGAATGCTCTTTGCAGGGTCATAGTTGAACTCAAGCACTCCTCTGAGGGTATGGGGCTTTGTTTCATCGTCAACCAGTGCCGTGTATTCCTTAAACTTCTGATAGTCTCCGGACTGTGTGGCCTCCTGAAGGGCAATTATAACCTGAGGGCTGTAAAGGTGGTCGTCCTTGTCATTGCCGCTGCGGAGCTTATGGGCGCCGCTGGAGTCAAGGGTTGTGTCTACACCGAGTCCCAGAGGGTCAAAGGCGTGGGAGTGTCTCCATTCAACGCCTTCGTCTATTTCTTCAAGGCCGATGCCGCCTACACGGCTGACTGTATTTGTAAAGTATTTGTCTATTGTTTCCTGCTTAATGCCGATAGCCTCGAATATCTGAGCCGACTGATAGGACTGAATGGTGGAGATACCCATTTTTGAAGCTATCTTTACGATGCCGTGGAGAATAGCGTTATTGTAATCATCAACGGCAACGTGGAAGTCTTTGTCGAGCATACCCATATCTATAAGCTCGCCTATGCATTCATGGGCGAGATAGGGGTTGATAGCTCTTGCGCCGTAGCCGAGAAGGGTAGCAAAGTGATGTACGTCTCTGGGCTCTGCGCTTTCAAGTATGATAGATACGGCTGTTCTCTTTTTGGTCTTGATAAGGTACTGCTCAACGGCTGATACTGCCAGGAGAGAGGGGATAGCCACATGGTTTTCGTCTACGCCTCTGTCTGAAAGTATGATGATGTTTACGCCGTTTTTATATGCTCTGTCTACACTTACATATAAGTGGTCAATGGCACGCTCAAGTGGTGTATTTTTGTAATAGAGCAGGGAAACGGTCTCAACCTTGAATCCGGGCTTATTCATGTTCTTAATCTTGAGCAGGTCAACGCTTGTAAGTATAGGGTTATGTATCTGAAGAACACGGCAGTTGTCGGCTTTTTCCTCAAGAAGATTACCGTCGGAGCCGAGATAAACCGTTGTGTTTGTTACTATTTCCTCGCGGATAGCGTCAATAGGCGGGTTTGTTACCTGGGCAAATATCTGCTTGAAATAGTTGAACAGGGGCTGATGCTTGTCCGAAAGCACAGCCAGAGGTATGTCTATGCCCATTGCAGCCGTAGGCTCAATGCCGTTGGCAGCCATAGGCAGAATTGCTGTTTTAATGTCCTCGTATGTGTAGCCGAAGGCCTTGTACAGCTTAGCCCTTGTTTCCTGGTCGTGTACCTCAACCTTTTTATTGGGAATAGGGAGGTCCTTAAGGTGTACAAGATACTGGTCGAGCCATTCACCGTAGGGCTGTTTTAAAGCATATTTTTCTTTAAGCTCATCGTCTGAAATCACACGGCCTTCCTTAGTGTCAACAAGGAGCATTTTGCCGGGTTCAAGACGGGATTTTTTAACTATTGTTTCGGGAGCAAAATCAAGTACGCCTACCTCGGAGGAGAGTACAAGATGGTCATCGTCGGTGATGTAGTATCTTGAAGGACGAAGACCGTTTCTGTCAAGAACAGCGCCTACAACGTCGCCGTCGGAGAAAAGAATGGAGGCGGGGCCGTCCCAGGGCTCCATCATTGTAGCGTAATATCTGTAAAGGTCACGCTTTTCACGGCTGATGTTCTTGTCGTTGCTCCAGGGCTCGGGAATTGTAATCATGAGGGCGAGGGGAAGCTCCATGCCGTTCATAACAAAGAATTCGAGAGTGTTGTCAAGCATGGCTGAGTCGGAACCGCTTACGTTTACAACAGGAAGTACCTTATCCATATCGTCAGCCATTACTTTGGAGAACATTGTTTCTTCACGGGCAAGCATACGGTCTACATTGCCTCGGATAGTGTTGATTTCTCCGTTGTGAAGTATAAATCTGTTGGGATGTGCTCTTTCCCAGCTGGGATTTGTGTTTGTTGAGAATCTTGAGTGAACCATAGCAATGGCTGATTTGTAGTCCTCGTCCTGAAGGTCAAGATAGAACTTTCTCAGCTGGTTTACAAGGAACATGCCCTTGTATACTATGGTACGGCTTGAAAGAGATACAACGTATGTATTGTCGTTGCTCTGTTCAAATACTCGTCTGATTATATAGAGCTTTCTATCGAAATCGAGACCCTTTTCAAGGTTATAGGGTCTTTCTATTATTGCCTGCATTATGTAGGGCATACAATCCTTTGCCTTCTGTCCGAGAACCGAAGGGTCAACGGGAACTGTACGCCAGCCTAAGAATTTAAGGCCTTCCTTCTGGGTAATGACCTCAAACATCTTCTTGGCCTGATTGCGTTTGAGTGTATCCTGGGGGAAGAAGAACATACCGATACCGTAGTCTCTTTCCTCGTTTAATTTTATGCCTATCTCAGCGGCAGCTTTGCTGAAAAAGCTGTGTGAGACCTGAAGCATTATACCTACACCGTCACCGGTTTCGCCCTTGGCGTCCTTGCCGGCACGATGCTCGAGCTTTTCAACTATTTTGAGGGCGTCGTCAACAATCTTGTGTGACTGTATGCCCTTAATGTTTACGACAGCGCCTATACCGCAGTTGTCGTGTTCGAACTGTGATTCGTAAAGTCCCTGATTTTTATTATCCATATATTTTTCATTCATAAACTGCAACCCCTAACTTACTGATATGCAAAAGCGCAAAAGGTACAGATTATATTGGGAGGGATAATCCGTATGAATATGTCTGTACCTTTTGCCTTTCGTTAAGTTTTAAATCTTTTTAGGAATGTGTAATTATTTTATTCGACATCCTGGAGGGCATCGTAGCCTTCTTCTCCGGTACGAACTTTGATTACGTTTTCTACATCGTATACAAATATCTTGCCGTCGCCGATATGTCCTGTGTAAAGAACCTTCTTAGCAGTCTCAATAACTGTTCTGACGGGAACCTTACATACAACAACCTCGACCTGAACCTTAGGAAGCAGGTTAACCTCCTGCATAACGCCTCTGTAGTACTCGGGTTTGCCCTTCTGAGCGCCGCAGCCGAGAACATGAGTAACTGTCATACCTGTAATACCGATTCCCATGAGAGCTGATTTGAGAGCCTCGAATCTGTCCTGCTTGATAAGAATTTCTATCTTTGTCATCTTCACATCTGAACCAAAGGCTGTTTCCTTAGGAGCTGTCTTAACCTGAACGGGAATTGCCTCGTCCATAGGTACGCTGCCCATATCAACGGGTGTGAAGCTGCTTGATGCGTCAAGCTGAGGAATAGCGGGCATAAAGTCTGCATAAGCGGATACAAGACCGTGTTCGGGAAGGTCAAGACCCTGAAGTTCTTCTTCGGGTGTAACACGAAGACCGATTGTTTTCTTAATGATAGCAAATGTAATTGCGATGGCGATTGCGCCCCAAGCTGCTGTTGCAACAACACCGAGGACCTCAACGCCTACAAACTGAGCTCTTGACATGCCCATAGCGGCAAGATTTTCGTTTGAACAGAAGACACCTGTAAGGATAGTACCTAAAGCACCGTTTACCATATGTACGCCGCATGCACCGACAGGGTCATCAATTTTGAGTTTCTTATCGATGAATTCTACAGCGCCTACAACTGCGAAGCCTGCGATGATACCGATGATTGCTGCTGCCCAAGGGTTTACAAGGTCACAGCCTGCTGTGATAGCAACAAGACCTGCAAGTGAGCCGTTAAGTGTCATTGAAACGTCGGGCTTTTTGTAAAGAGCCCATGTGAAAATCATAACCGTTACCGTTGCTGTAGCTGCAGCAAGGTTTGTGTTAAAGAATACTTTGCCTGCAAGTTCTGCACTGCCGCCTGTCATTGATACTGTTGAGCCGCCGTTGAAACCGAACCAGCAGAACCAGAGGATGAAGCATCCTAAAGCACCGAGTGTAATGGAGTGACCGGGTATAGCCTTAGAATTTCCGTCTTTGTCATATTTACCGATACGGGGTCCAAGCATCTTTGCTCCGACAAAGGCACAAACGCCGCCGAGCATATGAACTGCTGTTGAACCTGCGAAATCATGGAAGCCCATCTGAGCAAGCCAGCCGCCGCCCCAAATCCAGTGACCGCTTACAGGGTAAATGATAAGGCTTATGATTGCTGAGTATACGCAATATGCGCTGAACTTTGTTCTTTCTGCCATAGCACCGGAAACGATTGTTGCGGCTGTGGCACAGAATACTGTCTGGAAGATGAAGTATGCGAAGAATGATACTCCGTCGGGAAGTATTGCAGAATAGTCAGCTCTTGTAAAGAGGTCAAGACCGCCGAAAATGCTGCTTGCTCCTCCAAACATGATGCCGAAGCCAACAATCCAGAAAAGCGGTGTACCTATGGAGAAGTCCATAAGGTTCTTCATTATGATGTTACCTGCGTTTTTGGCTCTTGTAAAGCCTGTTTCAACCATTGCGAAGCCTGCCTGCATAAAGAATACGAGAGCTGCCGCAATGAGCACCCACATGATGTTAATGTCAGAGAATAATTCCGTAAAGTCCATTTTCATTCCTTCTTTCTGATATAAACAAGTTGTCAAAAAATTGTAAGATACATGTGTCTAAAATTTTGTCTGATAATTGCTGATTTTTATGCTAAGCTGCCGGTTTTGACCGGCAGCATTAGTACTTTGGTTATCTTACTCCGAAGAGAAGGTCGCCGTATGTAGGGAACGGCCAATATTTCTTGGAAACAAGTGTTTCAAGCTCATCTGCGGGTGCTCTTACTGCATCCATAGAGGGGATGATTGAATCCTTATAGAACATTGAAAGCTCTGTGATGTCTGAAATTTCAGATGTTCTTGCTACGTTGTCCTCAAGAACCTTAACTGCTGAGTAAAGCTGAGCTGAAAGTGAAGAAATCTGAGAGAGAACTTCTTCTTCATATCCGCATGCACAGCCTGCGATTACGCTCTTCTTGGCAATTGCTGTATCGGCAAGCTCTTTGCTGTATGCAGTAACGGCGGGAAGGATGTCCTTCTTAGCCATGTCAAGCATTGTTGCTGCTTCTATGCCGATAACCTTGCAGTAGTTCTCAAGTGTGATGTCATAACGAGATTCAACCTCTGTTCTTGTAAGAACTCCGCTTTCCTCAAAGAGTGAAACGTTTTTCTCTGAAAGGAAGTAAGGCAGGCAATCGGGTGTTGTCTTAAGATTGCAGAGACCTCTCTTTTCGGCTTCCTCAATCCATGAATCCTCATAGCCGTTGCCGTTGAAGAGTATTCTCTCATGCTCTTTGATGGTCTTAACGATTACACCGTGGAGTGCTGTTTCAAAATCTGCTGCGCCCTCAAGCTCATCAGCGAACTCTTTAAGCTCCTTACCGATTACTGTGTTAAGTACGAAGTTGGGGCCTGCGATAGACATTGTAGAACCAACCATACGGAATTCAAACTTGTTGCCTGTGAAAGCGAAGGGTGATGTTCTGTTTCTGTCTGTTGTGTCTCTGAAGAAAGGAGGAAGAATATCTACGCCGATCTTCATGCTTTCTTTCTGTGTTCCGTTGTAGCTCTTGCCGTCCTTGATGGCTTCAAGTATTGAGTAAAGCTCATCGCCGAGGAATATTGATACAACTGCGGGAGGTGCCTCGTTGGCTCCGAGTCTGTGGTCGTTTCCGGCGGAAGCAACGGAGATACGGAGAAGATCCTGATATTCGTCAACGCCTTTGATTACTGCACAGAGGAATAAGAGGAACTGAGCGTTTTCATAAGGTGTGTCACCGGGCTCCAGAAGGTTAACTCCGGTGTTGGTTGAAAGCGACCAGTTGTTATGCTTACCTGAACCGTTTACGCCTGCAAAAGGTTTCTCGTGAAGGAGACATACAAGATCGTGTTTCTTTGCTACCTTTTGCATGATTTCCATTGTAAGCTGGTTGTGGTCTGTAGCGATATTTGTTGTTGTATAGATAGGTGCAAGCTCGTGCTGTGCGGGTGCAACCTCGTTATGCTCTGTCTTTGCAAGTATGCCGAGTTTCCAAAGCTCATCGTTAAGGTCTGACATATATGCTGCAACTCTGGGCTTGATTGTTCCGAAGTAGTGGTCATCAAGCTCCTGACCCTTGGGAGCCTTTGCTCCGAAAAGTGTTCTGCCTGTATAGATAAGGTCTTTTCTCTGATCGTAGAGCTCTTTGGGAACAAGGAAATACTCCTGCTCGGGACCTACTGTTGTCTTAACCGATGTAACGTCTTCGTTTCCGAAAAGCTTGAGAACTCTTAAAGCTTCCTTATTAATGTATTCCATAGAACGAAGGAGGGGAGTCTTTTTGTCAAGCGCCTCGCCGCCGTATGAGCAGAATGCTGTAGGAATGCACAGTGATTTGTCTTTAATGAAAGCGTATGATGTGGGATCCCATGCTGTATAGCCTCTGGCCTCGAATGTTGCTCTCAGTCCGCCTGAGGGGAATGATGAAGCATCGGGCTCGCCTTTAACAAGCTCCTTGCCTGAGAACTCCATGATAATTTTGCCGTCGCCCTTAGGTGAGATGAAGCTGTCATGCTTCTCGGCTGTGATACCTGTCATGGGCTGGAACCAGTGTGTGAAATGTGTAGCTCCTTTTTCAATTGCCCAGTCCTTCATGGCGTTTGCAACAACGTTTGCCACTTCCAGGTCAACAAGGGGAAGCCCGTCCTTGATTGTTTTCTGCATGGCTTTGTAGATTTGCTTCGGAAGTCTTTCTTCCATCACTTTGTCATCAAATACCAGTGAACCAAATAATTCTGTCATTGTACTCATGATGTCTCTCTCCTTTTTCATTTATTCATATAATATTTAAGAGAATAAAAAAGGCGCTGCGGATATTCCGTAGCGCCTTTGCTAAATCTTGTTCGTAGTTTATCACTGCTTTAAAGTGTTGTCAAGTAATTTAGACAAAAATTTTTAAGAAAATTTTAATCTGATATGAGATATATTCATATTTTGGCCACTGTTTTGTGCAGATTGGTGAAAACAAAGAAAAATGCCTTGTTTTTGCGGCTTTTGCGGCATATAGCACAGGGCGTTATTTAAGAAATTCATGCAATGGAATATAGTTTATTGTATTTGTAAATCGCATATAAGGCTGCTATGCGCAATTCGGAGCGATGAGACGTTTAGTTTATTGGCATCACGATGCCGAGGCGTAAATATGAGTTGTTGCACACTCCAAATGCGTGACTTTAGGCTTTCCGAAGCTTCGGCTTCTAATTTACGTTTTTTCGCTGTCCCAGCGAGTGCACGCAGGGGAAGGAGACCATTCGGAGTTGCGAAGCCCATTGTCTCCTTCCCCTTGCGACCCCATTCTCTTTCGGACACGCTTCAAACCCAAACAAGTCGGACATTTATTTAGCTAGTTCGTGGCAATACATTCCCGACCTAGCGTCCGGGTTACTGTTGTGCACAGCAGTCAAAAGCTATGACTTAATTATTTAGTATTGCACAGCGACGTGTTTTGTAAAGCCGTGCCGCGGGCGAAGTTCGCGAATGTATATATATTAATCAGCTACCCAAAAGTCAAATTGGTTTGGGTTTGAAGCGTCGCCCGAGAGAGGTGGGGGTCGCAAGGGGGAAGGAGACAACGGGCTTCGCAACTCCGAGTGGTCTCCTCCCCCTGCGTGCACTCGCTGGGACAGCGAAAAAACGGAAATTCGAAGCCGAGGCTTCGGAAAGCCAAAAGCCACGCACTCGGAGAGTGGAAGAACTTAAATTCGAAGCCGAAGCTTCGGACAGCAATTCCACGCACTCGGAGTGTGTAAGAACTCATCTTTACACCTCGGTTTCGGACAGCCGATAAATAAAAATTTACCAACAAATAAAAAAGGGCATCTGCCCTTTTTTATTTTTCATATTTATTCCGCTCCGCTCATTTCCTCGATAAG
>JAQXNZ010000173.1 GCA_029098265.1 Clostridia bacterium
TTATTATAGTACCAAGGGCTTCAGGAGTATACTTTGCATCATTGTGGAAAAGTATTATGGAGCCGTTTCCCAAATGCTTGTGGTTAAGCACCTGGTTTATTTCCGCCTCTGTGCCGTATTCTTTCCAGTCAAGACTGTCAACATCCCACTGTATTGTATAGTACCCGCATTCCTGTGCGGCGCTTATGACGTCATTGGTATATTCCCCGAAAGGTGCTCTGAACAAATCCATTTCTACTCCTGTCAGTTCCTTTACCTTATCTCCGGCACTTGTAAGCTCCTCTTTTATCTGCTCCTTGGTAAGCTGGCTCATGTGCGGATGTGTTGCGGAATGGTTTCCCAGGTCATGGCCTGCCTCGGCAATTTTTTTGACCTCCTCCGGATATTTTTCTACCCAATAGCCGCACATAAAAAATGTTGTCTTAACATCATTTTTCTCGAGTATCTCAAGCAGTCTGTCAGTGTCGTCGGCTCCCTAAGCCGCATCAAAGCTGATTGCCACCTGCGGCTTATCGGTCTCTACACAGTATATGGGCAAAAGCCTTTGTGTTTTAGCAACAGCCGCAGAAAATACTGCCTTTGCCGCCGGAGGTGCAGTCTTTACCGCCGCAGCGACAAACACAGCCAGCAGAGCAGCCGTTATTATTTTTTTCGGAGAAAACCTGAATGCCTTTATTATCAATATGTATCACCCCGGAAATAAATATAGTAAATATATATTCCCTTGATGTACTTTAAATTCTGCCGCAGACGAACAGTCAGGGTTTTTCTATTCCCTTAAGTCCGAACAGTACAAGATTAAACATCAGCTTTGCCACATACTCGACAGGCTTGTCGCAGTCGGAATTGACCCATAGGGCAATGGTGCTTATGGCTCCCATTATTATCATGCAGTAAACATAGGTCTTATCATCCTCTTTTATGTTTATCTGATACTCCTCGTTAAGTACCATTTCCATAGCCAGACTCATAAGCCTGTAGGAAAACTCGGTATTGCTGTTTTGGTCAAGCAGTATTCTGAATATATCCTTGTTTTCCTCCACATAGTACAGGAAATCTTCAAGTATCAGTATCTTTTCCTTTTCGGAATTGAGATTTGCGAGAAATTCCCTTGTCTTTTGAAGCAAAGCATCCTCTGCATCTCTCACCAGCGCATACTGGTCTCCGTAATATTTATAGAATGTTGTGCGGTTAACATCGGCATTTTCACATATTTCCTTTATTGTTATCTTATTGAGAGGTTTTTTCTCCAAAAGCTCAATAACACTGTCCTTAAGCAGTTTTTTTGTCATTTGTATCCTTCTGTTTTCTTTCATAGTTACCTCCAAAAGCGACACTTTTAAAGCAAAGTTCAAAAAATCAACATAAATATATTATATGTCTTTATATAAGCTTATCAAATAAATTTGTTGCTTGCAAATCTCCGTGTTTTGATTATAGTAGATTATAGTAATATAGTCAAGATAAAGGAGTTTTAATAACTATGTCATACAAAATTTTTCTTGATAGCTGCGGTGAACTTACCGACGAAATGAAAAAATGCGGTGTTTATGATAATGTTCCCCTTACCCTCCAGGTGGGTGACGTACACATAATAGATGACGAAACCTTTGACCAGGCTAAATTTCTTGACTTGGTGGCATCTACAACGGAATGTCCTAAGTCCGCCTGCCCTTCACCCGAACAGTATATGAAAAAATATGACTGCGGCGTACATAATGTTTATGCCGTAACGCTTTCGAGCCAACTCAGCGGCTCATATAACAGCGCAAACCTTGCAGCAAAGCTTTTTGCTGAAACAAGTCCCTATATAAACGTACATGTTTTTGACAGCAAATCTGCCTCTGCCGGAGAAACCCTTATCGCCATGAAGATAAACGAGTGCGAGGAAAAGGGCATGAGCTTCGAGGAAACGGTCGATACAGTCGAAAAATACAGAGCAAGCCTCAATATTCTTTTTGTTCTGGAGGATTTAAGCTTTCTTGAAAGAAACGGCAGACTTACGGGACTTAAAAAAATAGCAGCAAACCTGCTTAACATAGTTCCCATAATGGCAGGCTCTCCCGAGGGCACAATATACCAGTTCGGTCAGGCAAGGGGCTTCAAAAAGGCTATGGTTAAGCTGGTGGACACTGTTGTGGAAGGCTGTACAGAGAAACATTCCCAAAGGATAGTAATTGCTCATTGCAACTGTCTCGAAAGAGCCGAGCTGCTTAAGGAAAAAATACTTGAAAAAATACCTGATATTAAAATATTTATAAACAATACAAGAGGCGTTGCCAGTCTGTACGCAGGCAACAAAGGCATAATCGTCTCATACGACTGAAAAAAGACCTCAGTCGGCCTGTTTGGGCTGATTGAGGTCTGTCTATTTACATATATTTATTTAAAGCCCTATGGCCTTAAGCATTTTGTCATAGCACTCCTCGCATATATCGTAGCAGTCATGTCTGCCGTCCTTATCCGAGTGGTATCCCCATGTTTTATCTATACGGTAAAAATCGTCAAATTCTCCGAATTTATTTCTTTTGATTTCTTTTTTGCAGGCGTCGCATACTATAACGTCGGTTTCCGTTACCGATGCGTTAACTTCTATTGTTTTTATCATATACGTCTCTCCCCTTTCTGCTGTACGGCGTAATTATACAATAAAATATCCGCTGAGTATACAGGAATTTTTTGTGATGCATTTCTAAAAATCTGTTATACTTATAGCGAGGTGTTTTCCTATGAATTATTACAAAAAATGTACGCTCTGCCCCAGAAACTGCGGTACGGACCGTGCAAACGGACAGTTGGGCTTCTGCCGCATGCCGTCTATTATTACCGCCGCCCTCGCCTCTGTGCATAGGTGGGAGGAGCCGCCCATAAGCGGTACAAGGGGTTCGGGAACAATATTTTTTTCAGGCTGTAACCTGCGCTGTGTGTTCTGCCAAAACCACGATATAAGCTCGGATAATATCGGCAGAGAAATCAGTACGGACAGGCTGTCAGAGATAATGCTTGAACAGCAGGACAGGGGCGTTCACAATATAAACCTTGTCACAGGCGTTCATTATATACCGTCCATAGCAGAGGCTATATCAAAGGCCAAAGGTCTCGGTCTGACCATACCCGTCGTATATAATTCCGGCGGCTATGAAAAGGCTGAAAGCCTTAAGCTTCTTGATGGTCTTGTGGACATATATCTGCCTGATATAAAGTATTATTCCTCGGAGCTTTCTGCCAAGTATTCCAATGCGGCCGACTATTTTGAATATGCAATTCCGGCTGTTACGGAAATGTACAGACAGACAGGAAAAAATATATTTGACGAAAACGGCATTATGAAAAAAGGCGTAATAATCCGCCACATGATACTGCCGTCCCATAAGGATGACTCATTTAAGGTTTTGGACAGCATAAAAGAAAACTTCGGAGAAGAAGCCTATGTATCCCTGCTCAGGCAGTATACGCCCATGTACAGAGCATCGGAATATAAGGAAATAAACCGCAGGCTTATGTCGGCGGAGTATACGAGGGTCATTGACCATTTCTTTGAAATAGGCCTTAAAAACGGATATATGCAAGAAAAATCCTCGGCAGCAAGCGAGTACACCCCTCTTTTTGATTTAAGCGGACTGTAACCTTTTGTCCCCGTGATAAATATAATATAGAAACTGATTATCGGAGTGGTCATATTGAAGCCGACAGTTGAGGCAAAAAATATCTGCTTTAATTATCATTGCCCCGATGGTGAGACCGAGGTTATAAAAGACCTGTCCTTTTCCGTAGATAAGGGCGAGTTTGTAAGTATAGTCGGCCCATCGGGATGCGGTAATGCGAGTCTTAGGCAAATACAACTTCGGCATATAGCTTTATCTGTGTTTCATATGAAACACATACCTATCTTTCCAAAGAAAGAGTTTATGATATAATAAAACAATACTTATTACAGGCAGGTGAAAACATGACCGAAAAAGAGCTTATGCTTTCGGGACAGCTGTATTTTTCAGGAGATAAGGAGCTGTCAGAGGAAAGAAAACGAACAAAAAAGCTGACAAGGCTTTACAATAATACAACTGAGGAAGAATTGGAATACCGCACAGAGCTGTTATCCGAGCTGTTCGGCAGTTTAGGTAAAAATGCTTGGATAGAGCCTGATTTTCACTGCGATTACGGCTACAACATATCTATAGGTAACAATTTTTATGCTAACTACGGCTGTATAATACTCGATGTATGCTCTGTAAATATCGGAGACAATGTGTTTTTTGCTCCCAGGGTATCTCTTTTTACAGCTACGCACCCCATAGATGCCGAAGTCAGAAATTCGGGACTGGAATACGGTAAGCCCATAACCATAGGAAACAGCGTATGGATAGGCGGCGGAACCGTTATTAACCCCGGCGTCTCTATCGGTGACGGAACTGTTATCGGTTCGGGCTCCGTAGTAACTAAGGATATGCCGTCCAATGTCATTGCCGCAGGAAATCCATGCAGAGTTATCAGAGAGATAATTGATAAGGATAAACAATATTGGCAAAGACAGGCCGAATTATATAAGACAGCCATGTATACAAAAGCCCCTTCGGAATAACCGAAAAGGCTCAGACTGTAGACAAACTGGTCTTTTGGGCGGATGGTCAGCACTTTTGCTTATAGCAAAAGCTGCGCAAGCGCAGTCGCATTTATCTTTGCGATGCACTGGTTATGAAAACGAAGGGTTTTCCAAGTTCAATCCGCAGAAGTATAAACCGCGTGAAAGTCGCGGCGCGAAGCGTCCCCGAAGGGGATTTG
>JAQXNZ010000174.1 GCA_029098265.1 Clostridia bacterium
GTATGAATGGCTATTCCATCGGCTTTTCAAAAAGCATGAAAAGCCTTGAAACACGCCATTCTCCTCGGCGAAGAGCGCGGTCTCCGCCTGCGGATTAAACTTGGAAAACTCTTCGTTTTCCAAACCTTTCCGCACTAAAAATCAGTTTATCTACAATCTGAGGCATCGGAAAATATTCCGATGCCTTTTATATTTCAGCACTCTTGCAGACAGACCCACACGCTCTTGTCTAATTAGGTCACAAGCAGTGGGGTTGTTGTTATTAATCAGGAGTTTTATCTGCATAAGGGTGTGTGAAAAGCATATTTTATCAGCAAAGCTGAGCGATTATATCAACACACTTGTCTATGCCGATAAGGCCGCTGTTAAGGGCTAAATGATAGTTCTGAACATCTCCCCATTTCCATTCGGTATAGAACTGATAATATGCCGCCCTTCTTTTGTCCTTGTCACGAAGTCTCTTTTCGGGAGATACACTTCTTTCTCCGTACTGTTTGACTATCCTGTCGGCACGCTTTTCCATGTCGGCATAAACAAATACTCTGAGGCAGTCCTCTCTTTCCCTGAGAATATAGTCGGCGCATCTTCCTACTATAACGCAGTCTTCCTTTTCAGCCAGCTCAAGTATTATTTTCCTCTGTACTATCCAAAGACTGTCCTGATTGGAATGTCCGTAGAAGTCACGTTCGGACAGCGCACCGGCAAACCAGTTTCCGCCCGATGTATATTCGCCTCTTTCGGCTATATATTCCTTAGCAAATCCGCTTTCCTCGGCTATTTTCTCAATCAGCTCGCTGTCATAGCAGTGTATACCCAGCTTGTCTGCTGTCTCTTTTCCTATTGTTCGTCCGCCGCTGCCGAACTGACGGCTTATGGCAATTATTCTTTTGTTCATACTCACGCCTCCTTTGTTCTAAGAGTCCTGTATATATATGCCACCGAGATTGCCGAAATAATAAATGTCAGCAAATCCGATACGGGCATGGAATAAAGTACTCCGTCCAGTCCGAAAAACCCGGGAAGTATAATAGCGAAGCCAACGCCGAATACAACCTCCCTGACCATTGAAAGCATAGTTGAAAGCAGGGCTTTTCCCAGTGACTGAAGATATATGAATACAGACTTGTTTACCGTTGCCAGCGTCATCAGGCAAAGATAAATACGGAAACTCTTAACGGCGAATTCCGTATAGTATGCGCTCTCGTTTGCCGCACCGAATATGGATATAAGCTGTATGGGTAATACTTCGACGATTACGGTGGCGACAAAACCGACAACTGCCTCCGCAATGAGAAGCTTTGTGAAAAGCTTAAGGGCACGGTCATTTCGTTTTGCGCCCACATTATATCCGACTATAGGAATACATCCAGCCGCCATGCCGACAGCGATTGATATTACTATCTGGAAGAACTTCATAACAATGCCGACTACCGCCATAGGTATCTGTGCGTATTGAGCCTGTGAGAATATGGGGTCAACGGCGCCGTATTTACGGAGCATGTTATTGATAGCCGCCATAGCCGCCACCAGTGAAATCTGTGAAAGGAAGCTGCATATACCCAGCGGTATATATCTTTTTACAAGTCTCATGTGTATGCGGAAGCTGTCCTTTTTAAGCTTAACAGCCTTCATTCTGCAAAGATAAACAACAGAAAGAACAGCCGTAAGTATCTGTCCGAGTATTGTTGCCACAGCGGCTCCCATCATGCCCCATTTGAAAACAAATATGAATATGGGGTCAAGTATGATATTGACCACAGCGCCTGCCAGTGTAGAAGCCATTGCAAATTTTGGACTACCGTCGGAACGGATAACAGGATTCATGGCCTGCCCGAACATATAGAAGGGTATGCCGATGGTTATCCAGAAAAAGTATTCCTTGGCATTGGCAAAGGTTTCCTCGTTTACACTGCCGCCGAACATGGTCAGTATCTGTTTCTGAAATATAAGATACACAGCCGTAAGTATAATTGACGCCGCAATTACAAGTATTACCGCACTGCCTATACTCTTGTGGGCGTCATCCTTCCTGTCGGCTCCGAGGCTTATGCTGACAAAGGCACAGCAGCCGTCGCCTATCATTACGGCTATGGCAAGGGCTACAACCGTCAGAGGAAATACTACCGTATTGGCGGCATTGCCGTAGGAACCGAGATATGTGGCATTGGCAATAAATATCTGGTCAACGATATTATAAAGTGCCGCAACCAGCAGAGATATTACGCATGGAACTGCGTATTTGCGCATAAGCGCACCGATGGGCTCCGTCTCAAGGAACGAATTGGATTTTTGATTCATTTCAGTTTACCTCCATAAAAATAAGCGTGTACATCTTCCCGGGATAAAGTACCCTAAGGAAGTATAGACGGCTGGATTTACGCTGTCATGCTACACGCTCGCATCCCTCTTTTCAACAGGCTTCAGTGCCTTCTTGATAGGGGAATTAGTATAATATTATAAAAACAAAAACAGCGGGAGACTTAACCAACCGGATTTACGCAGTTAAGCCACTCGCTGTATATATTATAATATCATAATTCTATTTTCGGTTCAAAGGATATTTTTAACAAAAATCCTTTTTTAGATGAAGGTCATTTTTACATCAGCTAACGACCTTTCCTACCTTTCTCTTTGTGGTAGGCACGATATTCTGTGACGTCTGAACAGTGTTCTGTGACGGGTCATTATCTGCCGTGCCGCCGTTTTCACCGCTGCCCTCTAAGCCGCTTTGGGATGCACCGCCGTCCTTTACCTCAAATTTGAGTTTTACCTCACTGCCTTTGAGTACATACTCACCCTTTTGAGGGTTCTGATATGTGACAACTCCGCTTTCATCGCCCTCTACAACAGGCGAAAGTCCCTCGTTCATTATCGTCTGAACGGCATCGTCATAGCTTTTTCCCAGTACGCTGGGCGTTTGGGTCATATTGTCGTCGTTTTCGCCCTTTGTTACATACACTATTATGGTGGAGCCTTCGGCTACCTCTGTGCCTGCATGGGGCGCACTGCTGGTTACAACGCTTCCCTCTCCCACAATCTGATAGTTAAGCCCCTTAAGGGTCATGTATGTAATGGCGTCATTGGTAGTATACTGTGTCAGGTCGTCCAGTACAACTGTGTTATCCCCTGATGAGGATGTTGACTGGGCATCCTCAGTCTTTGGTATGCCGAGATATTTTATTATGTTTTCCAGAAGTCCCTTAAGCATAGGTGCCGCCGATGTGGAGCCCTCTGTATATACCGAAGGTCTGTCCAGTATTGCTATAGCTATTATCTGGGGGTCGTCAACGGGGAGAAAGCCTACGAAGGTTACTGTATACTTCTCATTTGTACGGATAGCCTGCTGAGCTGTACCCGTCTTACCGCCTATGGCATAGCCTTCTATTTTAGCCTTTTTACCTGTACCTGAATCAATAACGGTCTGAAGATATTTCCTTACCGTATTGCTTGTTTCCTTGCTTATTACCTTTCTGACAACCGTCGGTGTTTTCTCGTAAGTAACGTCGCCGTTGGAATCATATATTTTTGACACAACGTAGGGCTGCATGAGATTGCCGCCGTTAATTACCGCTGAGAAAGCCGTAAGCACCTGTATTGCCGTACAGTTGAAGGACTGTCCGAAGCTCATGGTTGCCAGGTCAACGGGGCCGATGGCATTTTCCGCAAACAGGTTGTTTGCCGATGATTCCTCGCCAGGGAGGTCTATACCTGTCTTTTCTCCGAAGCCAAAATCCTTCTGATATTTATAGAACAGACTTCTGCCCATTTTTTCGCCTATATCCATCATGGCTACGTTGCAGGAGTTTGCCAGTACGTCCTCCACGGTTTCCGTACCGTGTCCCGAACGCTGCCAACAGCCTATTTCCCTGTCATAAACCGTTTTCTTACCGTTACAGACAAATGTGTCGCTTTCGGATATAATACCTTCCTCCAGTGCAGCTGCAACGACCATAGGCTTGTATATGGAACCTGGCTCAAAGGTATAGGATATATTGAAGTTTTTCCAGCTTTCCATGAGGTAGTTAAGCTGTTCTTCGTCGGTCATGGCATCCCATTCACCCTTGAACTCCTCTGAGGTATATATCGTTGTAGGGTCTGACGGTGTATTTGAGTTAAAAGATGGATACTCTGCCATAGCGTATACCTCACCCGTTTGAGGATTCATAACAAGCACCGCCGCATGCTCCGGAGAATAGTCCTCTACGGCCTGTGCAACCGCCTGCTCCGCATACTGCTGAATATTATAGTCAAGGGTGGTGACCACGGTCTGCCCGTCCTTGGCATCTATAGTCTGTATAACTGCCGATGAGCTTCCGTCATAGGTCTTGAACTCTCGTCCGTCAACTCCCGAAAGCACCTGATCATACTGACTTTCCAGTCCCCAGGAGCTGTCGCCTCTTATAAAGCCTATTACATCGGATGCTACCGTTCCCAGAGGATAGCTTCTCTTTGTGTCCGCTCCGAAAACAACACCCTTAAGACCCATTGCCTCGATTTCTTCTTTTTGCTCTCTGGAAAGCTTTTTGGCAAGCACCTTCCAATGGGTATCCGCCGCAGGAACTCCGTTGGAATCCACTGTTATATAGGATTTAAGCGTTGCGTAGTCAAGTCCCAGATAGTCTATTCCCGCCAGTGTCGAAATGGTCTTTTCCTGCTCCTCGGCACTGTAGCTGGATACAAGCACCCTTACGTCCAGTGCCAGGTTATAAACACGGGTGGATACCGCAAAGGCCTGATTGTTTCGGTCTACTATAGAGCCGCGGTTGGCCTTTATTGTGTTGTCATAATCCTCGGTCTGCTGAGTTTTGGCGGCACTCTCATATTCCTCGCCCTTTACAATTTTAAGATAGGCAATTTTGCCTATGAGCAGAGCCATAATTACGCTTACAGCAAAAAGAATAACACGCTGGCGTCCTATTCTTTTATTCTGCATTTTTCTTTCTCTTTTATTTTTCAATCACAATCATTCCGTTTCTTTCCTTTGATGTACAAACGGCTGTCCTGTTAAGATCAGCCGTTTAAGAAAAATTCCTTTAATAGTTCTCCGTTTACCTCGGGCGCATTGGAGCCCTTGTCGCTGTACTGCAAAGTATAGCTCTCTTCGGGAACACTTATTGTTTTTATCTGATAGCTCTGCGGTTCGGACATACCAAGCTCGTTGACAGCTCTGTCCTCTATGTAGTCAAGGTTTATCGTATCGCTTATTTCCGAAGAAAGAACTGTATTTTCATTCTGCAGAACGCTAAGCTCCTCCTTGAGCTCCTTTATCTGAAAGCGCATTTCGCTTACGGATGAAACAGCAGTTATAGTAAGCACGCAACCAAAAAAGAATACTCCCGCCGCAAAGGCAAGTCTGAGCAAATGGAACGCGTTTTCCCTGCGTTCTGTTCTTTCTCTGACAGCCTGTTTTCTGCGTCTTTCGGCCTCAAGGTTCTTTTTCTGTTCCTCTCTGGCTCTTCTGTCAAAATCTATATCATAAGCTGACGAGCCGTGGTTGTAGCCATTATAGCCCCTTCTCGCCGAATAGTCCATATAATAAATCTCATTTTCCGAAGATGTCATAAAATACCGCTCTCCCCTGCCGGTTATTTAGATTTTCTTCATTATGCGCAGTTTTGCGCTTCTTGCTCTTGGATTACGCTCAAGCTCCTCCTCCGACGGAATTATCGGCTTTCTTGTGATAACCTTGCCGTCGGGAATCTTTCCGCATACGCACACCGGAAATTCCGGAGGGCATGTGCATGGATTTTCATGGCGCTTCATTGCGTTTTTAATTATCCTGTCCTCAAGGGAATGAAATGTAATGATACACATTCTTCCGCCCTCGTTAAGTCTTGCAGTCATATCATCAACAGCCTTGTCCAATATGGCAAGCTCGCCGTTGACCTCTATCCTTATGGCCTGGAAGGTTCTTTTAGCAGGATGGGGGCCGTCTCGTCTTGCTCCCTTGGGAACTGCCTTTTTAATGACCTCCACCAGCTCAAAGGTGGTGTCTATAGGCTTTTTCTCCCTTTCCGCCACTATGAACTGAGCTATTCTTCTGGCCCATTTTTCTTCACCGTATTTAAATATTATGTCATTCAGCTCGTTCTCGGGCTTCTCGTTTACAACATTCCAAGCCGAATAGGATGCTTCCCTGTCCATTCTCATATCAAGCGGTGCATCCTGCATATAGGAGAAGCCTCTGTCGGCTTCGTCCAGCTGATGGGACGAAACTCCCAAATCAAGCAGAAATCCGTCTATCTTTTCTACTCCGAGCTCGTCCAGTATTTCCGCCGCATTATAGAAATTGCCGTGTACAGCCGTAAATCTGTCTGCATAATTCTTCAGTCTTTCCGTTGCGGCCTCAATGGCGTCCGTATCTCTGTCTATTCCGTAAAGATGTCCGCCCTCGGTCAGCCTTTTGGCTATCTCAAGACTGTGTCCGCCGCCGCCCAGGGTGCCGTCCACATATATCCCGTCGGGCTTTATGTCAAGGCCGTCCACAGCCTCGTTAAGCAGAACCGAAACATGATTGAATTCCACCTGCTACCACTCCCAGTGTATTATTATCCGCGGCAGGAACTTAAATTCCGAACAGTCCCATTGATTCCACGATGCTGTCGTCCAGCTTGTCGGGATCGCACTCAGTATCCCATTTTTCCTTGCTCCAAACTTCTATTCTGGCGCCTACGCCTGCGGAAACTACCTCTTTTACAAGACCTGCGTAGTTTCTGAGGGTCTGCGGTATTATTATTCTACCCTGATTATCCACGTCGCATTCTACCGCTCCCGAAAGAAAGAATCTGGTAAAGCGTCTCGCGTCGGCGTTAGCCAGCGGAAGCTGTCTGAGCTTGGCCTCAAATACCTCCCATTCACTTCTGGGATATATATAAAGACAGCGGTCTATTCCCTTGGTAACGATGAAATGCTCGCCCAGACCTTCACGGAATTTAGCAGGCACTATAAGTCTGCCCTTTGCGTCAAGACTGTGTGAATACTCGCCTATGAACATTTCATCTCACCTCCCGTTTGCCTTTTATGTGTCTTTTGAACCAAAATCGGACACTTTTACTCTACTTTCCACCACTTCACACCACTTGTCACCATTATAAAGAACTTTTCAGGAAAAAACAAGGGTATGCGCCTCTATTTTTTTGAATAAAAAAAACAGCTTGTATAAGCTGTTTTTTAGTTATATTTGAGTTATGTCATCTTTACTGGTCAATACTGCCGTCATCGCAGTTCAGCGGCTTTTTTCTTCCCATTATCACAAGCATTACTATGCCTGTAATAATCATCGCCATGCTGAGTGCCTGAGACACCCTAATTCCCGTGTTAAACAGGTAGAGGCTGTCCGTTCTCAGTTCCTCTATCCACACTCTGCCTGCTCCGTAAAGTATAAGATACCAGGCAAGCATTCTTTCCGAAAACTTACCGCTTTTTCTGAGCAGAATAAGGGCAATGAATACGCCGATGTTCCACACTGATTCATATAAAAATGTAGGATGAACCTGAATATACTCCACTCCGTTTTCCACCACCGTGTGGGCAAACACATCCTTTGTGAGATTTCCCGCTGATACCTGTGAAAGCTGATATCTCATGGCAAACAGTCCATCGGTATATCCTCCGAAAGCTTCTCTGTTGAAGAAGTTACCCCACCTGCCGATGGCTTGTCCCAGAGGAACGTAGGGAATCATAACGTCCGCCAGCTTCCAGAAGCTCAGCTTTCTTTTTCTTACGTAGAACACCGCAAATATAAGGGCCGCTATTATTCCGCCGTATATGGCGAGACCGCCTTCCCTTGTATTGAATATATCCAACAGATTATCCTTGTAGGTATCCCAGCTGAAGGCCACATAATAAAGCCTTGCGCCGATTATGAAGAAAATTATACCGTACAGCATAAAATCCATAACGTCATCGGAATCGCCGCCTATTTTTTTCATGTATCTCATAGCAAGATAGGTACACAGCAGTATTCCGCCGCCAATCAGTACGCCGTACCAGTAAACATCCAAGCCGAATATAGAAAAGGCCACTCTGCTAAGGCTGTCTATTTTTATCCCCAGATTTGGAAACCATATTTCAGGCATGATTCATACCTCCATAAATATATTTATGGAACATTTTAGCACAGAGCATTTTTTATATCAAGCTATTTATGGGGTCTTACTATACACACTCCGCATAAATTATCCAAATCGTCAACAGCCCTAATTGTTTTCTCGGGTGTAATTTTTCCGATACGCTCCGCCAAGGCCGCAAGGGGTAACGCTCTGAACTCCGCCTGAGTCATGGCGGCGGACTCACATCCGTCGGCCATTCTTACAAACCCGCCCTTAAGCTTTTTAAGCTCCCGCTCAAAGGCTCTGCTCTCCAAGCTCTTCTCTTTCAGTTCTTTTATTGCTTTTTTAATCGCTTCCGCCGCTGTATCTGCGTCCTTTGCCGTTCCGCTGACTGCCAGATAGCCGATGCCGTTATGCTCATATATCTCCGCAGACGGCGGCTCCGACATTATGCCTTTTTCGGACATGCTTTTAAAAAAGTCCGACCCCTCCGAAAAAACGGCTTCCGCCGCCAGCCGTAGCATAAATATTTCCTCAGCCCTGTCTGCTCCTATCTTTATGGGATATGATATGCAGAATTTAGGAAACTGCGTATACATTTCCAATGAAGCACTGCCGCCTGTCGGTCTGTACTTCATCGGCTGTACACAAACGTCAGATTTGTTTTTTCCGTCAAGCGCTTTTCGGCATACTTCCAGTACGGTTTCGGCGCATACATCTCCAGAGCATACAACCGTCATGTTGTCCGGTGTATAAAAGGCCGAATGGCACATATTCAGTATATCGGCATCTATGCTGTCCACGCTTTCGGCACTTCCCGCTATCTCGTCTGCTATGGGGCTGTCGGGATAAAGCTGTTTCATCGATGTGAAAAAGGCTCTCCACCCCGGCTCATCATCATACATGGCTATTTCGTTTTTAATTATGCTTTTTTCAGTCTCTATGCTTTCCTTCATAAAATACGGTGTCGTTACAAATTCCAGCAGGAGTCTCAGGCACTCGGTAAAATTTCCGGCAGTTTTAAAATAATAGACGGTTTTGCCCGCATCGGTAAAGGCATTGCTTTCCGCACCCAAAGCCGTAAACCTTGAAGCCGCATTTCCGTAGGGCATTTCAAACATCTGATGTTCAAGGAAATGGGCTGTGCCGCTCGGTATTTTGTATTCTTTACCCTTATATTTAAATTTCCTGTCTGCGGCGCCGAAGCCTATGACCACGGCTCCAATATTTATATTTCTTTTCTTAGGCAGTACATAGACCTGTGTGCCGCAGTTCATAAGGTGTGATACAGTCTCGCACCCCGAAGGGCAGTTCATTCTCACTTCCATTACCGCACCTCATCTCCGCTTGCCGCCACTGTGAATATGCCTTTTTTCGTAAGCCCTTCCGCCGCCCTGTATATATCTGCGGCACTTATGGTTGCCAAATCCTTTTCGGCGTCATGGTCCACGGTCACGCCCAACAGCATTTCATTGAGCCTTTCATTTATAATGCCCATTCGCCTGTCCTCCGCGGCCTTAAGCTGTCTGAGCACGGCTTTTTTGGCGGCTTCAAGCTTCTCGCTGTCTATTTTTATATTTTTAATTCCCTCGTCTATGAGCTTTATTGTCTTTTCTTCACTGCCGGGCGCTACTCCCGCATCAATTATATATACCATGCTGAATCTTATAAGCCTTCCGCCTATATAATAGCAAAGACCCTCCTGCTGTATTACGCT
>JAQXNZ010000175.1 GCA_029098265.1 Clostridia bacterium
ACCTGTGAATACTACGCCTTTAACATTGAAGTTATTAAGTAATGCGGCTGTACCGTTGGCTGCCATTACCTTGCCTACGCCTGCCTGTACCATTACTACATCTTCGCCGTTGAGCTTTCCTACATAGAAAGTCTTTCCGCCAATAACTGTTTCTTTCTCAATGTCGGCGGCCTCAACAAGAGCCTGAAGTTCTACCGACATGGCGCTTATAATACCTAAGGGGCCTTCTTCAATATCTGTTACAACATATACGCTGTTTGTTGCTTCGTCATAGCTTACACTGAAGCCGATAAGCTTTCCGAGGTCGGCTATTGAATAGTAGTTGTTTCCGCCGATATTATAGGCCTTTACAGCAGTCTCTTTCTCTCCTACAAAAAGCTTCTGTGCACTCTCTACACAAGTGGCGCTCTTATCCTCTTTAGCAGCGGCAAGCTCGTCGCCGGTCTTTGTATATGCCTTATCCTTCTCGATAATGACAGCGTTGTCCGCTTCATTATATGCAACATCGAACTTATAGTCCGAATCAGCCACCGCACCTGCTACATCACGAAGCTTGAAGTAGTTGCGTCCGTCGATATTATAGACCTCTGCATCAACATTCTGTCCGTCAACATAGATTTTCTGCGGTGATACTACTGTCTTTGCGCCGGCAAAGGCAATTCCTGTGCCGAGTGACATTGTCATTGCTGAAGCCATGACAATCGACACCGCTTTTTTCAGTGTTCCTTTCATAGTGGGTACCTCCTTGTTGTCATTTAAAACTTTGTAACTTGATATGTATAAAAATACATATTTTAAAGATTATGTATCCATTAATATATTTTAGCAATAGTTTATTTAAATTATTGTTTTATAAATCAGCAAAAATAATTTCATGTATTTTTCCGTTATGTTTTTATAACCGTCCATTTGACAATATACACCTAAAGAGTTAATATTATTACAAAAAAGTACAGGAGTGATAATATGGCTAAGGTTTCAACAGAAGGCAAAACAACAGAAGAAAAAATGGCTCTTGCCGATGAAATAAGCAGAGGTTATTTCCGTCAGGGACTTAACTGCGCAGAATGCGTTCTTCGCACATTTATGGATATGCATGATACTGACCTCCCCGAAAGCATTATAAAAATGGCATCAGGCTTCGGCGGCGGCATGGGACATACAAAAAACACCTGCGGCGCCATTACCGGAGCGGTTCTTGCCCTCGGTACCGTAAAGGGACGTGACCCCTTTGAAAAGGAAGAAATGTCAGACAGAGTTAAACAGCTTACAGGTGAGGTATATCCCCTTTTCGGCTCAATGGTAAACGAAATGAAGGAGCAGTACGGCTCGCTTATATGCAGTGAGCTTTCAGACCCTTTCGGTGACTTTGCCGGAAAAGCAAGAAAGAAAAACTGTATGGAAATGATTGCATACTGTTCTTCCCTTGCCGAAAAATACGCCGATAAATAATTACTGTATATAACTACTGCCCGTTGATTATTTCAGCGGGCAGTAGTTTTATTATTGTTTATTATCGTCATCAAATATGATATTCAGCCATGACTTCGGCATATAGAAATAGTTTCCCCAGGGGTTAATCATAATTCCCGAATAGCGCTCATTATTCTTTACATTTGTCAGAACCTCCCTGATAGGTACGGAAATCAGTGTTGTTTCAGGCGCTTTGTTCGCCTCCAGCATATTGGTAAATACCGCCGCTTTAATTTCTCCGTTTTCCAGCTCCACAGACCTCTGATAATATTTATCTTCTTCCTTTTCCTCTACGGGAACAATGAAATGACCATTTCTCTCCATGCTTTCCCGTATCAGACACAGTATGTTAAACAAATCATCATCGGTGCAGTCCGCTGCAAGAGCGTCTATGGCTCTCTCCGTATTCTGATTGCCGAGTGTATCATTGTCGTAGTATTCGTTCTTCCAATAGTCCTCCAGCCTTTCGGCCTTCATACGCTGTACAGGTACGGCGGTCTCGGGTACTTCTCCCGAAAAGCTTTCCCAAACGGCCCTGTCTCTCATGTAAATATAGCTTTCTGCCCCGAAGGCTGTCTGATATATTGCCCCGTTATCCAAGTCTGCACAGTACTCGACAAACAAGTCCTTATAAAGGCTTACCATTTCCCAGTACGGATTACATGCCCAAGGGTCATTCTGCAAATCGGCAAGGGAGTCCTGTATGCCGCTGTAATACCACGACTGCATGTTTTTAGGCTCTCTGAACCTGTCCCAAAGCTGTTCTCCCATACGCTTATAATCATAAAGCATACTTCTCATGTTGGACACCTTATCTGCAAGAACAAGCAGTTTTAAATCACGCTCCGCATTTTTAAGGCAGTCTATTGTGTGCTGTTTTCTTTCCCTCCAGCTTTTGCTTTTATCTTCGCTCAGTCCCTTTACCAGACAGGCTGTTCTTTCGCCGAAATTCGCCTCAATATCTTCAATTTCGGTATCCGTATCCTCTATGGTGTCATGCAGTATGCCTGCGGCAAGCACATCTGCCGAAGCATTCACGGACATAAGTATGCTGTAAACCTCCATAGGGTGAATTATATAATCCGCCTGAGTTCCCTTTCTTTTCTGACCTCTGTGGGCCTTTTCGGCAAACCTTACGGCTTCATGCAGTTTGTCTGTATTGCTTATACAGTCTCTGCCATACATTATATCAAACCTTCTGAGTATCTGGGCCAAATCATTGGGCAGGCGTGATAATGCCGCCTTTTTCCAGTCCTCGGATATGCCGTAATAGGCCTCTGCAATGCTTCCGGATATGGCTGTAAGAGTATCACTGTCTCCGCCCAATGACACAGCGGTTCTTATAACGTCCTCAAAGCTCATGCCCTCCAAAAAGGCCGTTATGGCTTCGGGCACTGTCTGCTGACAGCTTTCCACATGACGGTATTCGGGTCTTATTTCATCGCAGGTGCGGCTCAGGTCATAGCCGAAGTTTTTTGTTATATACTCCTTTATTTCCGTTTTGTCAAAGCCGCTTCGTGCCATAAATACAGCCGAAGCCGTGGCCTCCGCACCCTTTATACCCTCGGGGTGATTATGGGTCACCTCTGCCGAAATGCGTGCGGCACGGCGTACCTCATCTATGCTGTCAAATATCCATGCCACCGAGGACACCCTCATGGCAGAGCCGTTTCCGTAGCTGTTATAGGGTTTGGGATCATCGCTGTCCAGCCAGTCCGAAAACCTGAATCCGTAGCCTGCATCGGGATAGTACCTTCCCAGCTCACGCATTGAATTTATTATATTTCTTCTCAGTTCTTCATCGTCTTCAGTATTCTCGGTATCCATTATTCCCTTAGCCACGGCAAGGGTCATAACCGAATCATCGGTAAACTCAGAGCGCTCCGAAAAAAGCGGAAACTCCTTGGTTTTTATGTTATTTGCATCAAATTCGTATGGACTGCCTACTATATCTCCTATTATTGCTCCAAACATAATATCACCCTCCGTCATTATCTGTGTCTTCTGTAGTCTTCATCAATTCGGTCTTTCCAGCTCTTAGATACGCTGCAACCCTGTCTCACCATACACACTGCCTCGCTTACGGTTTCATAGCTTACTTTGGTGCCTGCACTGTCGCAGTGATAATCGGCGGCAAAATCGGCGTCTATGCCGAAACGCTCCGCCTCGGAAACCGCATCAATATTAGCGCCTATAAACAGAAATTCCCAGCCGTATTTTTTCTTCTGTCTGTCTATCATACTGCGTACACGTTCATAGCTGTAGTACCTGCTGGAATTTTCCATACCGTCGGTCATTATAACAAACAGGGTCTTATCCGGTCTGTTTTCTTTTTCCGCATATTTATGGATAATCCCGATATGGTGTATGGCTCCGCCGACAGCGTCCAGCAGTGCCGTACTGCCCCTGACATAATAGTCCTTATTGGTCAGAGGCGGCACTTTTTCAAGAGGAAGCCTGTCATGTATCACCTGTGCGGTATTGTCAAACAGCACTGTGGAGACAAATGCGCCGCCCTCGGTCTCTTTCTGCTTTTTAAGCATACTGTTAAAGCCGCCTATTGTGTCCTTTTCCATTCCTGCCATTGAACCGCTTCTGTCAAGTATAAATACTATTTCCGTCATATTAAAAACCTCCCTTTCATGTCTATACTATAGCCTGTCAAAAGGAGGTTTTGGTCGCTTCGCATGCGACATTTACGAGCCGATAAGAGGCTGGTCAAAGGCAAACAGCACTTCGTTAAGCTCAAAAATGTCATAGTTTTTATTGTTTATAAAATATTCCGCTATTATATCTGCTTTACTGCTATGGGAAAGGGCATAGCCTGCACTGCCCAACAGTTCCCTCGTTTCGTCAATATCCAGTTCAAGGGCTATGGCAAAGGCCAGTGCCGTGGACTTGGACGGTCTGTATTCCGGATTATTGCGTATTTTTGAAAACAGCTTTCGGTCAACATTGGCTTTTTTATATATTTCCGAATCCTTTTTGCCTGTGCGGTCTATCAGCTTAAGCAGTGCCGCCGAAAAACCGTCTTCGGTATTTTCAAGCATTTTCTCAAGATTGCTGTCGGCAGAAGGCGCACATAGAGAGTACATTTTCTGTTCCTCAAGCAGTTCTCTGCGGCGACGCATCTGTATACGCAGTTCTTTCTGTATCTCCTCTATCTCAGCTTCACGCACATCTGCTTTATTCTTCACGCCGTATTCATCCAGCGTTTTGTCAGTTATGTAATTTTCGTCGATATAGCTTTTTACAGACTTAAACAGCTTTTCCGAAAGCTCAAAGGCGTCATGGCTGAAAACCGCCAGATATATGGTCATATCATGCTCCATAAGAAAACTGCTGAATGCACTTATAGCCGTATTAAGCGCCAAAGCCTTGGGGAAACCGTGATTTCCCGCCGAAAGCAGAGGGAAAGCCACAGACTCGCAGTTGTTTTCTGCCGCCAGTCTTAAAGCATTGTCATAGCACTGTCTGAGTATCTTTTCCTCACCGTGCTTGCCGTCCTGCCATACGGGCCCTACAGCATGGATTACGAATTTTGCATTAAGTCCGTAGGCCTGTGTAACTGCAGCCTGACCCGCCTGTATACTGCCTATTTTCTTTCGTGCTTCCAAAAGCTTGGGGCCAGCCTTTTTATGTATGCCAGCATCAACACCGTAGCCTATAACCGGCTTTGGATTGGCCGCATTGACAATGGCGTCAGCATATATATTTGTTATGTCGTTTCGTACTATTTCAAAGGGCATATTATCACCTGCCGTATAAGTATTCTGTATATACTTTATCATTCGGCAGATGTGATTGCAATATAAGCGGCTGAAACAGCACAAAAAGGCTCCGAAATTTAAAAATAAAATTCGGAGCCTTTTTGACATTTACATTATTTATTTTTTAGAATAATCCTTGCTCATCTTTACCACAAGGCCGCTGAGCGCCAGCAGTGCCAATACGTTTGGAATTACCATAAGACCGTTGAAGAAGTCCGAAAGCTCCCAAACAAGCTCAAGCTTGAGTGTTGAACCGATGATAATAAAAGCTACAACAATTATAGAATATATTTTGCTTGCACCCTTGCCGAAAAGATATTCAAAGTTAATCTTTCCGAAGAAGTGCCAGCTGAGTATCGTTGAAAATGCGAAGAACAGAAGACATATTGCGATGAAAATATCTCCGAAGCCGCCGAATCTTGTCATAAATGCGGCCTGTGTAAGCTCTACTCCGCCTTTGCCTGTTTCCAATGCTCCTGTAGTAAGCACTGAGAATACAGTAAGGTTAAGAATGATGAATGTATCGATGAATACGCCCATCATGGCTGTAAGACCCTGTTCATGGGGATTCTTTACAACGGCTCTTGCATGGGCATGGGGTGTTGAACCCATACCTGCTTCATTTGAGAAAAGTCCTCTGGCAACACCGTATCTTACAGCTTCTTTTACTCCTATACCTGCCGCAGCGCCTAATACCGCACGGGGATTGAAGGCGGCCTTTATAATAGTAACAAAAGCTGCGGGAACATTTGTAATGTTCATAATGATAAGCACAAGGCTTCCCACAATATATATACATGCCATTATAGGAACAAGCTTTTCAACTACGGAAGCAAGTCTTTCAGTTCCGCCTATGAATATAAATGCTGCAATAATCGCTAATATTATACCTATAGCTATCGGAGGTATGTTTATATTTCTGGCCTGGAATACGCTGGAGAAAGCCGCACCGATGGAGTTCGACTGCACCATGTTTCCTGTAAAGCCGAGGGCAAGTACGATAAATACGGCAAACAGCGCCGCAAGGAACTTGCCGAAGCCGCCCTTAAAGGCTGCTTTTATATAGTAAACGGGTCCGCCGTTGGTCTCTCCGTTTTCAATCACTTTAAATTTCTGCGCAAGTGTAGCCTCCGCATATATGGTTGACATTCCGAAGAAGGCGCTG
>JAQXNZ010000176.1 GCA_029098265.1 Clostridia bacterium
ACAGAGGTAGCTATGCTTAAAAAACTATATCCCGATATTTATATAAAATCCATTGAACAGCTTCCGCTTAAGAAGCTGAAGGAGAGGGGAATAAAAGCCCTCGTATTTGACATAGACAACACAATAGCGCCCTACGATGTGGCGGAGCCCGACGAATGGGCGCTGGGGGTGCTTGACAACATCAGGGCGGAGGGCTTTAAAATATGCCTTCTTTCCAACAACAACGAAAACAGAATAAAGATATTCAATAAAAAAATAGGAGCCTATGCCTATTGGAAGGCAGGCAAGCCCGGCACAAAGGTACTGAAACAGGCTATGAGGGACATGGGAACCGACGAAAGCTCCACCGCAATGGTGGGCGACCAGGTGTTTACCGATGTGTGGTGCGGACATAACGCAGGCATGCTGTCCATAATGACGGCGCCTATATGCAATAGGGACCAGCTTATAACAAAGGTGAAAAGACCGCCGGAAAAAATAGTTATGGCGTTATATTTCAGGAGGAAAAGAAAAAATGTGCGTTGACCTTGTAAACGGAAAAACAAATGTTTACGGAATAATAGGAAATCCGGTGGAGAAATCCTTCTCGCCGGTGCTCCAGAATACGATAGCAAAGGAGCTGGGCAAAAGCGCGGCCTATGTACCCTTTAAGGTGGAAAGGGGTCAGGTAAAGACTGCTGTTGAGGGTGCAAGGGCGCTGGGTATAAAGGGCTTTAATGTGACTGTGCCCCACAAGATAGAGGTTATGGACGCCCTCTGTGCCATTGACCCCGTTGCCAAGAGGATAGGTGCGGTAAACACCCTTAAGCTGACGGAAAAGGGCTATGAGGGCTACAATACGGACATCATAGGGCTTAAAAAATGCTTTGAGGAAAGAAATATATCAATAGAAGGCAAAACCGTAGTGCTGGCGGGTGCAGGCGGTGCGGCAAACTCGGCGGCAATGCTGGCGGGAGAGGAAAAGGCCGCTAAGCTTGTCATAGTCAACAGGACTGCCGAAAAGGCAGAGGCACTGGCGGAGCGTGTAAGAAAATATTACCCCATAGAGGTGGAGGTAACGGACTATGATTCCATAACGGATATAGCCGACCCCGAAATATTTGTGCAGACCACTTCGGTGGGCATGGGAAACGATGTTGACGGCACACCCGTGAAAAAAACGGAGTTTTTTGATAATGTGAAAATAGTTGTGGACATAATATATACTCCCTGGGAGACAAGGCTGATGAAGGACGCAGCCGCAAGGGGTGCGGTGACCGTAAACGGCTTTGACATGCTGTTCTATCAGGGACTGGCTTCCTTTGAGATATGGCATGATATGAAGGTCGATAGGGAAACAGCCAAAGAGCTTAAGGAAAAGCTTACGGCCTTCTACCGCAGGGGGTAAGACAATGGAGAGAAGAAACATAGTGCTTGTGGGCTTCATGGGCTGCGGAAAGACAACCATAGGCAAAAAGCTGGCTAAGGCGCTTGAGTATACGTTCACGGACATGGACGATGAAATAGTAAAAAAAGCAGGAATGCCCATAACGGAAATATTTGAAAAGTACGGAGAAGCCCATTTCAGAAGCATGGAGACGGAGCTCTGCGGAGAACTGTCGGAAAGAGGCGGCTGTGTCATTGCCACCGGCGGCGGAGTGATCAAAAACGAAAAGAATATGGAGCTCTTGAAACAGAACGGAACGGTGCTGTACATAAAGGCTTCGCCGGAGCACATATATAAAAATATAAGGAATGACCGTTCCAGACCGCTTTTGAACACAGGGGACAAAATGGAGCGAATAAAAACCCTCATGGAGGAAAGACGGCCCATGTATGAGTCAAGAAGCGATATAACGGCGGATATTACGGGAATGACGTCAAGGGAAGCCACGAATAAAATAATCAGTATTCTTAAAGAGGAGAGCATAATATGAAAAAAATATGTCTTATACACGGACCGAACATAAACTTTACGGGTATCAGGGAAAAGGGCGTATACGGCACTCTTACCTATGACCAGATAAATGAGAAGATTAGAGAAAAGGCCGATGAGCTTGGGCTTGAGGTGGAAATATTCCAGTCCAACCACGAGGGAGCCATTATCGACAAAATACAGGAATGCTATGGAAAAGCCGATGGCATAGTAATAAATCCCGGAGCATATACCCACTACAGCTATGCCATAAGGGACGCACTGGCTTCTGTAGATATGCCTGTAATAGAGATACACATGTCAAATATTCATAAAAGGGAACAGTTCAGACATACGTCGGTGACGGTGCCTGTTTGTGTGGGACAGCTGTGCGGCTTCGGCTGGCATGGATATCTGCTGGCGCTGGAGGCAATAAAAATGCAATTAGAGTGAAACAAGTTTCACTCTAAGCCGAAAACAGGTTTTCGGCTTGTTTAAATTAAGGCATGAAGTCTAAATACTGCGCATGGCTTGTATTTTAGACTTCTCCTCGGCGGAAATGAATCCCGCCTGCGGATTCCACTTGGAAAACTCTTTGTTTTCCAAACCTTTCAGCCTGTTTCAATGGATTAGTGAGTAAAGATATTACTTTACATATATTAGAAATATATAAACGTGGATAGAGGGCTGAAAAGGCGCCGATAGAGGGGGCGCAGACGCTGAAAAGCAATGATTTTTGTATAAATTAAAGGAAATTTCATATTTTGCGCATAAAATATTGGATTGACGAGAAAAAAATATTGAAAAATATTAAAAAATAATATAAACTAATATGAGACTATGTACCAATTCAGGTATGTTAAATTCAAATTATACGGCCGCACGGCGGCTTTACTATGAGGAGGAAAATAATACATGATTTCTGCAGGTGAATTCAGAAACGGCGTTACTATTGAATACGAAGGAGATATTTATATCATCCTTGAGTTCCAGCATGTTAAACCCGGTAAGGGCGCTGCTTTCGTTCGTACAAAGATTAAAAACCTTAAGACAGGCTCTGTTGTTGAAAAAACATTCAGACCCACAGAGAAAATGCCCAAGGCTCACATCGACAGACTTGAAATGCAGTATCTCTACACAGACGGCGACCTTTATCATTTCATGAACACAGAAAACTTCGAGCAGATTGCCGTAAACGCAGCTGACGTAGGAGATACACTTAAGTTCGTTAAGGAAAACGAAATGGTTAAGATTCTTTCATACGAGGGAGAAGTATTCGGTATCGAGCCTCCTTTATTTGTAGAGCTTGAGATAACAGAGACAGAGCCCGGTTTCGCAGGAAACACAGCTACAGGCGCTACAAAGCCCGCTATTGTAGAGACAGGCGCTCAGGTACTCGTTCCCTTATTCATCAATCAGGGCGAGGTTATCAAGATCGATACAAGAACAGGCGAATATCTCGGAAGAGCAAACTGATAAAAGACATACGTTTACAGAAATCTTTCGGATGTCATTTGCCGAAGTCCAAACAGACTTTAAGGGGGGATACTATGGTATTCCCCTTTTTTGCATAAAGGCAGTTAAAGGCGGAAAGACGGTATGTACAGAAATGACTGTACAAAATCAGAGAGGAGGAAGCCGGCTGTGAAGGAAATAATGAAGAAAATATCTTATCTCAGAGGACTGTGCGAGGGAAGCGGCTTTGGAGAGGACACCAAGGAGGGCGCCGTTTTTGCGGGAATACTTGATGTTCTTGACGATATGGCGGAGATTCTTGAAGCCTTTGAGTATGATGACGAATGCGAAGATGAATGCGATGACGGCGAGGAGTACACCTACGCTTTCATTTGCCCTGCCTGCGGTCAGGAGCTGGAGGTAGATGAGGACATACTCGAAAATGAGGAGGAGCTTACCTGCCCCGCCTGCGGAAATATAATACCCGTAGTCAATGAATTCGCCGATTTTGACGATGACGAGGAATAAGCGAGAACTGCTTATTGATTTGGAAGTAACGGAAAGATATATGTAAGAGTTGGGGACGGTTATTTTGACTGTCCCTGTTTTATTCTGCGGCTGACAAAAGTTTGCTTATTTTAGAGGAAACAGGTTATTTTTGCCGTATTAAATAATTAGGGGAAGTATGCGGGAATACCATATATGCGGCTTTCCGTGACAAAAGAGTTTGTGTAAACCGGGAGGTGATTTTATATGCTGTTAAGAGAAAGACAGGAAGAAATAGAGGATATGATTCTCGTACCCTTTGCGGCAAAAAGCGCAAATACCAAGGGCAGAGCACGTCGGGAGGAAAAATGTGATATAAGGACGGATTTTCAGAGGGACAGAGACAGAATAATACACTGCAAGGCGTTCAGGAGAATGAAGCATAAGACACAGGTGTTTATTTCGCCCGAGGGGGATCACTACCGCACAAGGCTGACCCATACCCTTGAGGTGGCGCAGATAGCAAGAACAATCGCCAGAGCACTGTCGCTGAACGAGGATTTGACCGAGGCCATAGCGCTGGGACACGACCTGGGACACACACCCTTCGGACATGCGGGAGAGGAAACGCTCAACGACCTGCACAGAGACGGATTTGAACACAACAAACAAAGCCTGAGGGTTGTGGACATGATAGAAAAGGACGGACACGGTCTTAACCTGACCTGGGAGGTGCGCGACGGTATACTGAACCACAGAACAAGCTGCAAGCCCTCGACTATGGAGGGGCTTGTTGTAAGACTGTCGGACAAAATAGCCTATACAAACCATGATATAGACGATGCCATTAGGGCAGGGGTAATAAGTGATATACCGCAGGAATTCAAGGAGGTTCTGGGAGACACATCAAGCTCCAGAATAAACGCCATGATTAGGGACACCATAGCCAACAGCGAGGGCATACCCGATATAAAAATGAGCGACTCCATGAAGGCAACACTGGGCGGACTCAGAAAATTTATGTTTGACACGGTATATCTCAGTGAGCATGCCCTGAGAGAAAAGGACAAGGTAAAAACGATAATATGGCATTTGTATCACTATTATCTTGAAAACACCGACCAAATGGACGAAGAATTTATACACCTTATCAAAAACGGAGAGCATAAGGATACGGTTGTATGCGACTATATTGCCTGTATGACGGACAGATTCTGTATAGCGACATTCAATAAGCTGTTTGTGCCGAGTTCATGGAATGTATATTGAGTATTTGGGGCAATACACGAAGCCAAGGCTTAGGGGTGAGTTGCTACACACTCCAAGTGCGTGATTTTTGGCCTTCCGAAGCCAAGGCTTAGGGGTGAGTTGCTACACATTTCGAGTGCGTGACTCTTAGCTTTCCGAAGCTTCGGCTTCGAATTTACATTTTTCCACTCTCCGAGTGGGTGCCCTTTGCGCTCTGGCGAGCGCCAATACCTTGGGGAGAGGCAACAGCTTAAATTGCGAAGTCCGCAGTTTCCTCTCCCCAATCCCCCTCTCTTTTCTTGGACACGCTTCAAACCCAAACAAACCTGACTTTTGGGTAGCTAAATAACATTTATACATTCGCGAACTTCGCCCGCGGGACGGTTTTACAAACCATATCGCTATGTATTGCCTAGAAATATATGTTTAGACTTCTGACTGCTGTGCACAACAGTAACCCGGACGTAGGTCGGGAATGTATTGCCGTGAACCTGCTAAATAAACTTTTGACTTGTTTGGTTTTGAGCGTCGCCCAAAAGGGATTGGGGGACGTTGGGG
>JAQXNZ010000177.1 GCA_029098265.1 Clostridia bacterium
CAAATCCCCTTCGGGGACGCTTCGCGCCGCGACTTTCACGCGGTTTATACTTCTGCGGATTGAACTTGGAAAACCCTTCGTTTTCATAACCAGTGCATCGCAAAGATAAATGCGACTGCGCTTGCGCAGCTTTTGCTATAACCAAAAGTGCTGACCATCCGCCCAAAAAATCAGTTTGTCTACAGTCTAAGTTGAAATCCCAAAGGATTTCAACTTAGAGACGACTTTGTCGGCTCTGAATGAGGGGAAAATATGATAGGAATCGGAGCGATAATAAACACAATAGCTGTTCTGGCAGGCGGCGCTATCGGCATATTGCTGAGAAAGGGCCTGAAGGACAATATACAGAAAGCTCTTATGAGCGGCTGCGGATTAGCCACCATATTTATAGGCACAGCAGGAACGCTGAAGGGCATGCTGACGGTAAATAACGGCGTAATAGAGACAAGCGGCAGTATGCTTCTTATATTCTCGCTGACCTTGGGCGGTCTTATTGGCGAGCTGATTAATGTAGAAAAGAGAATGGACACTTTGGGAGAAAAGCTCAAAAAGCTGTTTCGTGCCGAGGGCGACAGCCGATTTGTAGACGGCTTTGTCAATACCTCACTTATTATTTGTGTCGGCGCTATGGCAATAGTCGGTTCCATACAGGATGGGCTCAGCGGCGATGCTTCCATGCTTACGGCAAAAGCGGTGCTGGACTTCGTAATTGTCATTGTACTGGCATCTACCTACGGCCCCGGCGCCATGTGTTCGGCAATACCTATCCTTGTATATGAGGGTGCTCTCACGTTGGCGGCTTATTTTGCAGGCAATTTCATAAGTGAAGCGCTTATAGCCAACCTGTCCTATGTGGGTTCGGCGCTCATATTCTGCGTAGGGGTAAATGTGGCGTTCGGCAACAAATTTAAGGTTGGAAATATGCTGCCGTCTCTGCTTATACCTGTCATTTACGCCATTATAGTCTGAAATACCGAGACTTTGATTGACAATCGTTTTTTCTTTCTATATAATCAAAAAAACGGAGCATGCGGATAACAGACAAAATACGGCTTGCTTTTAAATGGGCAGGCTGTTTTGTTTGCAGCCCATGCAGATTTATAACGGAATTAATAATGCTTATTTGAAGGGTGGCACATAATGAAGGACATAACATATATCGGCACAAGAAACAGGAATATTAAGTTGAAGGCTTCGGAAGCTATTCTCAAGGGTATCTGCCCCGACGGCGGACTTTTTATCCCTGAAGAAATGCCCGTTATGGAGAAGAAAATTGACGAGCTTTCAAAAATGAACTACAGAGATTTAGCCTATGAGGTAATGAGCCTGTTTTTTACCGATTTTACTGAGGAAGAACTGCGTTACTGCATTAATAACGCCTATGATGAGAAATTTGATACTCCCGAAATAGCTCCTGTTGTCGAAAAGGACGGAGTATTTTTCCTCGAGCTTTTCCACGGAAAGACAATTGCTTTCAAGGATATGGCGCTTTCAATACTTCCTTATCTTATGAAAACATCGGCAAAGAAAAATGACATACATAAAGAAATAGTTATACTTACAGCTACATCGGGAGACACAGGTAAGGCCGCCCTTGAGGGCTTTGCAGACGTTGAAGGCACAAGGATAATCGTATTCTATCCTGACGGCGGAGTAAGCCCCGTGCAGAAACAGCAGATGGTAACACAGAAGGGCAAAAACGTATGCGTAGCTGCCATAACAGGCAACTTCGATGATGCCCAGACTGCCGTTAAATCCATATTCACAGACGAAGAAATGAAGAAGGAGCTTGATGACAAGGGCTTTATGTTCTCATCGGCCAACTCCATAAATATAGGCAGGCTTATACCCCAGGTGGCATATTACTGGTATGCTTACTGTCAGCTTGTTAAAAAAGGCAGTATTAAGGCAGGAGACAAAATCAACTTTACAGTTCCCACAGGAAACTTCGGAAACATTCTTGCCGGCTACTTTGCAAAACAGATGGGTCTGCCCGTAAACAAATTTGTATGTGCCTCAAACAGCAATAAGGTACTTTATGATTTCTTCAGAACAGGCACCTACGACAAAAAGAGAGAGTTTATACTGACCACAAGCCCCTCTATGGATATACTTATTTCAAGCAACCTTGAAAGACTTGTATGTATGCTTACATCACAGGAGGAGACAGCGGCTCTTATGAAGTCCCTTTCCGAAAATGGCGAATACAGCATGACTGCCAAGGCTGACGACATTGTCGGAGAATTTGCCGATGAGGAAGAAACGGCCACAGCCATTAGAAAAATGTACGCCAACGAAGGGTATGTGCTTGACACGCATACGGCAGTAGCCTATGCTTCCTATGATAAATACGTTAAGGAAAGCGGAGACGAAACACCGACGGTCATCGTTTCAACGGCAAGCCCCTATAAGTTCGCCAAGGACGTTTGTATAGCCATTGACGAAAAATACAGAGGACAGGACGCATTTGCACTCATGGACGAGCTTGAAAAGTTAAGCGGCGTTCCCATTCCAGCACCCGTAAAGGACATTGAGAAGCGTGAAGTTCTCCACAATAACCTCTGCGAGAGAGAAAAGATTAAGGATTTCGTAAAAGAACAGCTCAGATAATTGAATACATCAGGCATCGGGAAAGACATTTACTAACAGCGGCATAATCTAAGACAGGGAGAGTATCCCTGTCTTTTAGTTTGCCGTGAATAAAATATATGAGTAAAAAACTCTATTGTAACTATATAGTAATAGACAGCCGCTGCAAATCTGTCCGCCGGTGGCGTTCACGTTATTTTATGTCAGATGAGTGAAAAAACAGTTGAAAATGATTTGTATAGTTTGCATAAATCCGATTGAAATTCGGTGTTATTTAAAAAGCCTGAATGTTGATAATTACTAAACAGTTGAATTTTGGTTTTACCGTCAGGTATTTTTGGCACTGAATTATGTATGGGGATTGAAACAATTTTACATCGCTTTGTATTTAATCAAATACAAAAAAATAATAAGAAAATATCCATTTTATGTAAAAAAGTAGCTTGATATTTACCGAAAACAGCTTGATTTTTTTGAAAATACATCTTGACTCTATTGTAGTTACACAGAATAAAATCTAACTTGTAAAAAACATAAAAGCTGTTCCTGCGGCGACGGGAACTGAGGTATATTTAAAAATTTAGGGAGGTATTTAAAATGTCAATTGAAACAGATGTACTTTACACCAGAAAATTTAAAGAGGGTGCAGTTAACTTATTAAAGCCCGAAGCTTTCCCTCTTTACACATGCACAGCTTTCACAGCTAACACACTTGCTGAAATTAAAGAGGCTTATGCACAGGGATATACATATATCAGAACAAACAACCCCAACCGTGACGTACTTGCTTCTCAGATAACAGCTATCGAAGCTCCCGGACTTGACAGAGACACACTTATCTTCTCATCAGGTATGGCTTCAATTTCAACAACAATCGGTTCACTTCTTCAGTCAGGCGACCATGTAATCTGCAACAGAAACATCTACGGTGAAACATTCGACGTATTCGGAAAACTTTTCTCAAGATACGGCATCGAGTCAACACTTGTAAACATGGACGACATCGAGAACATAAAGGCTGCAATCAAACCCAACACAAAGCTTATCTATGCTGAGGTTTGCGCTAACCCTACAATGAACCTTATCGATATCCCCGAAGTTGCTAAGCTTGCACACGACAACGGCGCACTTCTTATGATGGACAACACATTCACAACATCAGTTTCCATCAAACCTCTTACACTCGGCGCTGACATCGTTATTTCTTCAGTAACAAAGTTCATGAACGGCCATTCAGACGTAGTTCTCGGCTGCATGACATCAACACACGAAATCATCGAGACAGTACGTCCCATGCGTATGCTCTTCGGTACACCCGCTGATCCCTTCCCTTGCTGGCAGGCATCTCGCGGACTTGAGACACTTCAGCTTCGTCTTGAAAAACAGATGTACAATGCTGCTAAGCTTGCTGCATTCTTCGAGGCTGACCCTCACGTAATCAAAGTAAACCACCCTTCAATCGACAGCTTCCCTCAGAGAGAGCTTGCTAAGAAGCTTTGGCCTGCAGGAGACGAGCATATGACAGGTATGATGAGCATCATCCTCAACACAGAGGACGAGGACAAGATCAACAAGTTCATGGCTAAGCTTCAGTATGTTCACTATGCTACAACACTCGGCGGCGTAAGAACAACACTTAACCACCCTTGCACATCTTCACACAGCCACATGCCCGACGAAGACAGAAGAAAGATGGGTATCACACCCGGTATGTTCCGTGTATCAGTAGGTATCGAGGATACAGAGGACCTTATCAACGACTTCAAACAGGCTTTTGCAGAATTAGACTGATTTGCATATCATCACCCGACAGGGACGGAGAAATCCGTCCTTGTTTTTTTGCTGTTGTAAACAATATAATTACGGTGGAAGCAAACTTATATGAGCTTATATAAACTTAATTTATAATCATAAAATAAAAAACCTTTTCTTAGGCAGATATTGGCTATGTGCTTTAAAGAAAAGGTTTTTATTTAAACTATGTCTGCAAAATATCAGTGTGTAAAATAAGCGGGCTGTACATAATTAAAGATAAACAAAATTAATTATTTTTCATTAAAAACAGCTTAAGAACTTCTTCTGCTAAGGATAACTCTCTCGGAGTACAGTTTTTAAGTAAGTCAATTAATGCAGAAGGGTCTCCTTTTTCATAATCATCTCCAAACAGTATATACTCTATCGGAAGGTGCATGGAACGGGATAGTTTAATTAAAGTATCTACAGACATTTGTGATGTACCAACTTCAAGCTGTCCGTAATATCCGGAGCCTATATCGGCAAGCTCTGACATTTTTTCTCTTGTAAGTCCAAGTTCTTGCCTTCTTGTACGAAGACGATGGCCTATTTCTAAAAGTTGTTTTTTCTCCATTATTCTACACCACCTGTTTTTTGTTATTCTCTATTGTAAAGTATGTAAAAGAGTGATAAAATATGATAAAAGATAATAAAAATAGTTATTTTATAGCATAACAGGAGGGGTAATATGGCTTTATTAAAAACAGTAGAGGACAAGATAAAACAGATAGAGGGATTCAAAGTTGCATTTACATGGGGAGGAGTAGATGTAAGGGGAAATAAAGCGGACATTCCGCAGTATACATATTCGCTGAGAGCACCGGATAGCTGGACTGTTTCCGAATGGATAGCGAAAAGGTTTAACACTAAATATCCCGGATATGGAGTCAAAGTATATACTAAAAATAATGTTATTGCATCAGGCAATATGAAACTCTCAAACATAAGATAATTGGAGGATAAGATTATGAAAGACAATACTAAATCTATTTTGAATATTGTACTTGGTTTAGCAACAATAGTAACGACACTTGTCGGAACTGCAAAAACTATTGAAGAAACAGGTAATAGTGTAAAAGAAGAATGTGGTAAAATTAAAAAACTATAAATTATCGGTTATTTCTGAATATCAATAATTTGTTTGAAATAACTTTTAATAATTAAGTAAATTTAAAATTTTATCTTGCAAGCCTCCTAATAAAAGGTGGCTTTTTGCTTGACATATATAGATAACCGATATATAATTATATATAGATAATCGATATATATAGGAGGCCGATAATATGGATAAAGGATTGATAACGGGAAGTACGTCCGTACTGATACTTAAGCTTCTTGAAGAAAGGGATATGTACGGATATCAGATGATAGAAACGCTGGCACAAAGATCGGATAATACCTTTGAGCTTAAAGCGGGCACGCTGTATCCAATACTGCACGGCTTTGAAAAGGACGGCTGTGTGGAGTCCTATGATGACAGTGCCGGCAGCGGCAGAGTAAGAAAGTATTACCGTATAACTGCCAAGGGAAGAAAGGCTCTGGCCGAGAAAACAACGGAGTGGGAGAAATATTCTTCAGCAGTTAACAAGGTACTAAAGGGAGGTGCCGGATATGCGCTCTGATGTGACAAAAGAATACGTGGACAGTGTATGCGGAAGAATACGCTGGAAAAAGGCAGCTGACAACGTTGCTAAGGAATTGGAAAACCACATAGCAGACCAGAAAAACTTATACATTGAATACGGACTTGACGAAGATACCGCAGAGAGGAAAGCTGTTGAACAGATGGGTGACCCACTGACGGTGGGCGATGAGCTGGACAAAATACACCGTCCCGAGCCGCAGATAAAAATGGCGGTACTGGCGGCACTTATATTTCTGTCCGGAGTAGCAATAAGGGCAGTAGGCGGCATCAGTCCTGCCGAAATGCTTGTCCCTGCTGTTATAGCAGCCGTGGCATTTGCGGCGGCCTACAGATGTGACTGTCAGATACCGATGAAATACGGCAGATATATGTGCATTATTATGATTGCAGTAGGCCTGCTTATGATGGCGGGAAGCGGAGTAAACGGTTTTGACAGATTTGTATTGACAGAAGTAAATAAGGTGTATTCCATAATCTCGCCTTTGCTGTTCTCATGCTTTGTATATTCACAGAGGGGCAGGGGAGAATACGGCATAATATGCTCGGCGGTCTGCTGGATAGCTCTTGCGGCAATACTTGTTTTCATAACATCCTTTGCGGGACTTACAGCCATTGCATTTACAGCCGCAATAGAGATTCCGATGCTTATTAAAAAGGGCTGGTTTGGGGAAGAAAAGAAAAAATACACAGTTTTGGTTACGGTACTGGCAGGTATAGCCGTTGTAGCTTTCCTGCTGTATATACTGGTCGGAGTTAGAAGCGGATATTATTTGTCAAGAATAAAGACTATACTTTTTCCCGAATCGGAGGCAATGGGTGCAGGCTATGTAACCATGCTCACAAGAAATATAGTGAAAAATGCCGTATTAATCGGACAGGTCAGTACGACGGGCAGCTTTGCCGAAATAACGGTACCGAGCTTTGATACAGACTGCTTCCTGACCTATATTATATACCGCTTCGGCTGGCTGGTCTTTGCCGTGATAACAGCGGCTTTTGCGGTATTTATTGCGGTGGGATTTTATAAGACCTTTAAGCAGAAAAGCGTTATAGGCTTTGCGGTATGCTTCCCTGTAATGGCTTCGTTTACGGTGCAGACGGTTATATATACTATGGCAAATTTGGGCTTCAGAGTTTTTTCTGTTGTTTCCATGCCGCTGTTCTCTTACGGAAATACGGCACTGGTGCTTAACATGGCTCTTATAGGACTTATGCTGTCGGTGTTCAGAACGAGCCTTGAACAGAGGGATTTGATAAGCGAAAGAAATAAAATGGTAATATTTGAGAAAAACAGGATGATAATTGAGCTGAAATAAAAAACAGGCGAAACCTATTGCAGATTTCGCCTTTAATTCTTACAGTTCTACTTTTCCGAGGTATTTTTCCATATCTACGCCGTATTCGTCGCAGATTGTTTTCATTTCTCTTACAGTGTTCTCATTTACGGGAACACCGTCTCTGAGTATTCTGTCGATAGCCTCGACTTCTTTTTCACCGTGGGTGTAAATTCTTGTCTGACCCTCGGCCTTGGGAGATTCACGCAGCTCCTTGAGGAAAGTTGATAAATGCTCCTTAATTGCTTCTGGGTCTCCGAATACGGCAGGATTAATAGCCGCAAAGCCGTGGCATGTTCCGCCTGTGGAGCCGATATTTGTGTGGTTTGATGTAAGACCCATTGAAAGTATGGATGAGAATATTTCAGCAATCATACCGTAGCCGTAGCCCTTATGTCCGCCCAGCTGTTCCGTTACGCCGCCGAGGGGAACAATTCCGCCGCCTTTTTTCTGCTCGATGTTTTTAAGTATTTCGGAAGCGTTTGTGCCTACATTGCCGTTGGCGTCAACTGTCCAGCCTTCGGGAAGGGGAGCGCCTTTTTTGTTGTATACCTCTACCTTTCCTCTTGTTACAACCGTTGTTGAAGCGTCGAACAGGAAATCATAGGGTTCTGCAGGCATAGCGAAGGCAAGGGGGTTTGAACCAATCATAGCAAGTCTGCCGAAGGTGGGAACCATTATGGCCTCGCTGTTTGTTGTGGCAAAGCCCATAAGACCCTCCTTGCAAGCCATTTTTGCATAATATCCTGCAATGCCGAAGTGGTTTGAGTTTCTTACGGTAACGATACCTACGCCTGTTTTCTTTGCCTTTTCTATGGCAAGGCTCATGGCATAGTGACCGAGAAGCTGGCCTGTGCCGTCGTGTCCGTCGATTACGGCGCTGACGGGTGTTTCAAAAACTATTTCCTTTTCGGCGCCCAGCTTAAGGCGGCCGTTTTTGATGCTCTTATAGTAGCGCACCATTCTCTGCATGCCGTGGGACTCAATACCGTAAAGGTCACTGGTAAGAAGAACGTCGGTGATAATAGCCGCTTCGTCCTTTGTGTAGCCCATTTTTTCAAATACTTCCTGTGAAAAATCCTTTAATGCTTCATATTTAAACGAAAAATATGCCATTTAAGTACCTCCTGAAATCATAATTAAAGATATTTTACAGTAATTTGAAATAATATTCAATAAAAATATATTTTAAAATGAATAAATATGAAATAAGGAAAGTTAAATTGTATTATGCATACATCAGACATAGCTATTGCGAATATTGCGGGAATATTATATAATTATGGAGACTTAAATCTTATGAGGTGATTTTATGGGTAAAAAAGTATATGGAATGTATTTCAGCGGCACCGGAACCACCAAGAAAATGGTAACACATATTGCATCCGGCCTGGCTGAAAAAATGGGATATGAATATGAGGCCTTTGACTTCACTCCTCCCGCATCAAGGAATGAGCCTAAGGTATACGGCAAGGACGATATAGTTGTACTGGGTACTCCCGTTATTGCCGGACGTGTTCCCAACCTGCTTCTCAAGTATCTTGATACGGTTGTCGGCAACGGTGCCTACGGCATACCCGTTGTTCTTTTCGGCAACAGAAACTTTGACGATGCACTTATTGAACTCAGAAATATTATGGAAAAAGACGGCTTCCATACGATAGCAGGCGGAGCTTTTGTAGGTGAGCATTCATTCTCAACTACTCTCGGAAAGGGCAGACCAGATGCAGAGGATATGGCAATTGCCGATACTTTTATTGAAAAGATAGCTGAAAAGCTTGCAAGCGGAAATATCAATGAGGCTCCCATAGAGGTAAAAGGTGAAACACCTATCAGACCCTACTATACACCCAGAGACAGAAACGGCAACGGCATTGATATCCGTAAGGTTAAACCCAAAACAGATACAAGCAAGTGCGTAAAATGCGGCTTCTGTGCAAGAAACTGTCCTCTCGGCTCAATCAATCCTGAGGACGTTTCACAGATTACAGGTATCTGTATGAAGTGCTGTAAGTGCGTTAAGCTCTGTCCCAAGCAGGCTAAGTATTTCGATGACGAGGGCTACTTATACCATAAGAGCGAGCTTGAGGAAATGTATGGCGGAAGAAGAGCCGCAGATGAGATTTTCTTCTGAGATACATATAGAAGGATAAAAAACTCTGTATATGCAGCTGAAAAAATTTAAATTTTAGATGACAAACGCAGGAAAATTAATATTTCCTGCGTTTGTTTTTTACTGTAATTCTACAGAATATTCAATGTACTTAGCTGAAAGAGTACATAACATTTATTTTAATCTGAAACTGTTAACTGCATCAGCCAGCTTTTCCATATCCTTTTTTGTATACCTCTGATCTATGGGAAGCGAAATTATTTCCTGTCCCATCTTTGCAGTATTGCCTATTTTATTTACCTCGTCATATAAGTGGGTACGCCACAGAACAGAAGGATAGATGTCAAAGTTGTCCACAAGATACTGCCACATCTCATCTCGGCATGTGCAGTAAAAAGGTAAATTAAACGGACATTCATTATCTTCAAGTTTATCTATTGCGAATCTAAGATAGGGAGAGTCTATGAGTGTCCTGAGATAACGCTCATTTTCCTGCCTTGCTTTAATCATCGGAGGAACGCTGTTGCAGTTGTAAACAAATCTGGTGAAATCGCACATTAAGAAAATTTCTCCGTTATCGGAATACTCGTCCAGTTCGTGCTCAACAAGTGCAAACAAATCAGCTATTTTGCTTACCGGATAATCCACAAGACCCTTGATAACCATTGATTTGAGCGTCTGAGGGTAAAGCTTATCACACTGTTTGCTGTCCTTAGTAAAGCTGCTTATATCAAAAATATCCAAAGATTTTTTGGAATAAATAACACCACCGTCAGGAACGGGAAACCACTTGCGGATAGAGCATAAGGCATAATCAGCTACCTTGAGCTTTCCTGAAAACAGGCTCTGGGTGTTGTCCTCAACAACCGTAAGACCGTACTTATTTTTGATTTCAATAATTCTCTCTGCGGCTTCGTCACTGAGCAGATGTCCGAAATAGTTAGTTATATATATACCTGCTGTGTTGCCTGTTATCTTGCTTTCCAGGTCATCCAAATCAATCGAAAAATCATCATTAACCTTATAGAATACAGGCTTTACACCGTTTACAAAGCCTCGTATTACGGCAAAGCATGAAAATGAAGGCACAAGCAGCTCCTTATCGGGAAAAAGCTGACATATTACTTTTATACAGCTTCGTCCGCTGTCAAGATAAATACAGTTATATTCGCTCAAATAATCAAATACGGTATCTTCTTTAAGGCTCAGCTTACGCACATTAAGGTCCATATCATAGCCCATTGTTTTCATATTATACCCTCCTGAATAAAATTAAAGCTTATGAAATTTTGTTTATTCAATTATATAATATACAGTTAAAAAATTCAATATTTTGTTAATAAATAGGAAATTTGAACAAAAAATATCTAAAATCAAATAATAATATATCTTGAAATTTTTGTAATAATGTGATAACCTATATCATTATATGGCTAAAAACTATGATGAGGAAAAGTAGGTAAAACAGCATTTTCAGAGAGCCGCCGGCAGGTGCGAGACGGCATTGGGGTTTTATTGAACTCGCCTCTGAGTTCCCGGCTGAAAATATCAGTAGGCCGAGGCGCAGGCACAGCGTTAAGGGCATAAGAGGTGTACCGCTTAGGCGGTAAACTAGAGTGGTATCGCGAAGTATCCTTCGTCTCTAACGAGATGAGGGATTTTTTTATGCAATGCAGGCATTGCCTATGTAAGGTTTAGTCTTTTGAGGAGGAGGCTCGCTTACTCAGCAAAAGATTAAATCTTACATATATAAGGCGCAGGCCTTGGCCGAAAAGCGGATAAAACCAACAGGGAAAAGCTTTTGGTTATGCAATGCGACATACATGTACATTTATTTTTAGGAGGTTATTTAAATGAGTTCACGTTATGAATTCCGTGAGATCGAAAAGAAATGGCGTGCCGAGTGGGAAAAGAACCCCGTAAACGTGGAAAAACCCGGCAAACCCATCTACTATTGTCTTGATATGTTCCCGTATCCTTCAGGAACAGGCCTTCATGTAGGTCACTGGAGAGGATACGTTCTGAGCGACGTTATAAGCCGTTATAAAGTGCTTCAGGGTTATTATGTGCTTCATCCTATGGGCTGGGATGCTTTCGGCCTTCCTGCCGAAAACTTCGCAATTAAGCACAACATTCACCCCGCTATTTCCACAGCAGAGAACATCGCCAATGTTAAGCGCCAGCTCCATGAGATAAGTGCTATCTATGACTGGGACAGAGAAGTAAATACAACAGACCCCAAGTTCTACAAATGGACACAGTGGATATTCGTTCAGATGTTTAAGAAGGGTCTTGCCTATGAGAAGGAAATGCCCCTTAACTGGTGCCCCAGCTGCAAATGCGTACTTGCCAACGAGGAAGCAACAAACGGCGTATGCGAGAGATGCGGTTCACAGGTAACAAAGAAAAATCTTCGTCAGTGGATGCTTAAAATAACAGCCTATGCCGACAGACTTCTTGATGACCTTGACCAGCTTGACTGGCCAGATAAGGTTAAGAAGATGCAGAGAGACTGGATTGGCAGAAGCTACGGCGCAGAGGTAGCCTTCAAGGTTGCAGGCACAGATAAGGAGCTTGTTGTATATACAACACGTCCCGACACACTCTACGGCGCAACCTTCATGGTAATATCACCCGAGCATAAGCACGTTATGGATATTACCACACCCGAAAACAAAGAGGCTATGGAAGCATATTGCTATGCTGCTTCCACAAAATCCTCCGTTGACCGTATGTCCGACAGAGAAAAAACAGGTGTATTTACAGGCAGCTATGCCGTAAATCCCCTTAACAATAAGGAAATTCCCATCTGGGTATCAGACTATGTACTTGCCGACTACGGCACAGGCGCAATCATGTGCGTTCCCGCCCATGACCAGCGTGACTTTGACTTCGCAAAGAAGTTCGACCTTCCCATCGTTGAGGTTATCAGACCCGAGGGACAGGAAGAAAAAGAGCTTACGGAAGCATACACAGGCGACGGCGTAATCGTAAATTCGCCTCTCTTTGAGGGAATGACAGCTTTCGAGGCAAAGCAGAAGGCTCCCGAAATGCTTGAAAAGATGGGTATCGGCAAAAAGACTGTAAACTATAAACTTCGTGACTGGGTATTCTCAAGACAGAGATACTGGGGCGAGCCTATTCCAATTATACACTGCCCTCACTGCGGTGCGGTTCCCGTTCCCGAGGATCAGCTTCCCGTACTTCTTCCCGAGGTCGAGAGCTATCAGCCTACAGACACAGGCGAATCACCTCTGTCATCAATTGACAGCTGGGTAAATACAACATGCCCCGTTTGCGGCGCTCCCGCAAAGCGTGAGACAAACACAATGCCTCAGTGGGCAGGTTCAAGCTGGTATTTCCTGCGTTATACAGACCCTCATAACGACAATGAGCTTGCAAGCAAGGAGAACCTCAAGAAGTATGCACCTGTTGACCTCTATGTCGGCGGTATCGAGCATGCGGTACTTCACCTTCTCTATGCAAGATTCTATACAAAGTTCCTTTACGATATCGGCGTAGTAGACTTTGAGGAGCCTTTCCACAGACTGTTCAACCAGGGTATGATAAATAAGGACGGCGCAAAGATGAGCAAATCCAAGGGCAATGTCGTTTCACCCGACGAGCTTGTGGCAAAATACGGCTGTGATTCACTGCGTATGTATGAGCTTTTCGTAGGCCCTCCCGAATTGGATTCCGAATGGGACGACAGAGGAATTGACGGCGTATTCCGTTATCTCAACAAGGTATGGAAGTTCTATGACGAATATAAGGACAAGCCCGCCGCACCTACAGAGGAAAGCGAGTTCATCAAGAACAAGATGATAAAGGAAATTGATTCAAGACTCAATGCCCTTACAATGAACACCGTTGTCAGCGGCTTCATGGAATACACCAACAAAATGGTTGATGAGGCTAAGAAGAACAATGGTATTGACAGGGATTCACTTGAGACACTCATAATCCTTCTTGCACCCTTCACACCTCATATCGCTGAGGAAATGTGGCACGGTCTCGGCTATGAAACAAGCGTATTTGAAGCCAAGTGGCCCGAATGCGATGAAAGCAAGCTTGTTGAAAACTCAGTTTCCGTTGCTGTACAGGTAAACGGCAAGGTTAGAGAGAATATCAAGCTTGCCAAGGACGAAGCAAAAGAGTCAGCCATTGAAAAGGCAAAGGCTGCACTCGGAGCAAGACTTGACGGCAAGACTGTTGTTAAGGAAATTTATGTTCCCGGCAGAATTGTAAACATAGTAGTAAAATAAAATTAGAATTGCGGCCGCAGTAACATGCGGCCGTTATTAAGTATTATGCATTATGAACTCGGGTCGAGGCTTTAAGGATAGCTTTGAAACTGTGTTTTTGAACAGCACGTATTTAACGATCTATGTTTTGGATATAATGTGAAATAACACGGTTTAAAAAAGTCAAATAATACAGGCGACACCATTATTTTTTTAACAATAAGAATTGACATAATCTATGACTTTTTTTATAATAAACATAACAGTCTGATAATGCCGCTGTGCGCAAAAGACATAGCCGTTTTCTTTTGTGCTTTTTTTCATGGCGTTATTTGCTGATTAAACAAGAAGGAATAAGAAAGGAAGAATTAGTAATGAAGAAGAAATTATTATCACTTTCTCTTGTAGCTGTTATGGCTCTCGGCGTACTTGCAGGATGCTCAAGCAGCAAAACAGAGGAAAAACCCGCTGAAGAAACAGAAGCAGAAACAGTTGAAGGCACAGGCGAAAAGTACATCATCGCTACAGACACAGTTTTCCCTCCCTTTGAGTTCACAAATGAAGGCGGAGAATTCGTAGGTATCGACGTTGACATCATCAATGCAATCGCTGAGGACCAGGGCTTTGAAATCGAGCTTCAGTCACTTGGCTTTGACGCAGCTCTCCTTGCAGTTCAGACCGGACAGGCTGACGGTGTTATCGCAGGTATGTCTATCACAGATGAGAGAAAAGAAATCTTTGATTTCTCAGAGCCTTACTTTGATGCAGACGTTACAATGGCTGTAGCAGCAGGTTCAGACATCGCAACTTATGAAGACCTTGCAGGCAAGACTGTAGCAGTTAAGACAGCAACAAACGGCGCTGACTATGCTAAATCAATCGCTGACCAGTACGGCTTCTCAATTGTTGAGTTCAAGGATTCACCTACAATGTATCAGGACGTTATCGCAGGCAACACAGCAGCTTGCTTCGAGGACTATCCTGTTATGGCTTTCAACATCCAGCAGGGTGCAGGCCTTCAGATCCCCGAGGGTATGACAGCAGCAGGTACACAGTACGGCTTTGCAGTTGCTAAGGGCGAGAACGCTGAGCTTCTTGAAATGTTCAACACAGGACTTGCTAACATCATTGCAAACGGCAAGTTTGACGAAATCGTTGACACTTACACAAAATAATTTTATAGCTTGCAGATGACGGGATATTCGTTATGAGAGTATTTAGATATTCCGTATGATCTAATTGCGGGCGGTAGCAGTGCCTGTATTGTGGACAGCTGCAATACTTTTAACACTCTGCCGCCCGTCGTTTTAATATATGTTGCCGTCGCTTGTAAAGCTCTGAGGAGGCTCAGGATTTTACAAACGGCCGGCAATATAGAAAATAATAGGTAATGGAGGCGACCGGAATGGCAAAATTGATTCAAATTTTACAAACATATTCAGGTATGCTGTTGGAATCATTGGGGCAGACAATGCTGTTGACATTGCTCTCCCTTATTTTTGCATTTGTAATAGGACTTATCTTCGGCCTTATGAATGTCAGCAAGAATAAAGTCCTGAATTTTATCGGAACACTGTATGTTGATGCGGTAAGAGGCGTTCCCCTTATAGTACTTGCGTACTTCATTTATTTTGGTATCCCGGCGGGAATTAAGGCCGCAGGCGTTACAAATTTCAGACTTACGGCGCTTCAGGCAGGTACAATAGCGCTTTCCATGAATGCCGGAGCGTATATGGCTGAAATATTCAGAGCGGGCATACAGTCCGTTGACAAGGGCCAGATGGAGGCCGCAAGAAGTCTTGGTCTCAGCTACGGAAAGGCCATGCAGAAGGTTGTTCTTCCCCAGGCTATCCGTACTATGGTACCTTCTATAATTAACCAGTTCATCATTTCACTCAAGGATACTTCCATTCTTTCGGTAATCGGTTTCCCCGAACTTACCAAAGCAGGTAACATAATAGCGGGAAATACATTTGCGGTTTTGCAGGTTTGGGCTATTGTAGCGGTAATGTACATGATTGTAATTACAATACTTTCAAAGATTGCGAAACGTGTTGAGAGGAGGCTTAACGTTGGTAAAGAGCGATAAGGTAAAGGTCCATGTTAAGAATCTACAAAAGAGTTTCGGAAAATTAGAGGTTTTAAAGAGCATAAGCGCCGACGTTACAGAAGGCGAGGTTGTTGTGCTTATCGGCCCTTCCGGCAGCGGAAAATCCACATTTCTGCGCTGTCTCAACCGTCTTGAGGATATAACCGGCGGAGAAGTAGTTGTTGACGGCGTTGATATTGCCGACAAAAAATGTGATATAAACAAGGTCAGGGAAAACATAGGCATGGTGTTCCAGCACTTCAATCTTTTCCCTCACATGACCGTATTGGAAAATATTATGCTTGCCCCTGTGGAGCTTAAAAAGATGACCAAGGAGGAAGCAATGGAAAAGGGTCTTATGCTTCTCAGACGTGTAGGTCTTGAGGATAAGGCAAAGGTATATCCTCCCCAGCTTTCGGGCGGACAGAAACAGCGTGTTGCCATTGCCAGAGCCCTTGCAATGAATCCCGATATCATGCTTTTTGACGAGCCCACATCAGCCCTTGACCCCGAAATGGTCGGCGAGGTTTTAAGCGTTATGAAACAGCTTGCGGCAGACGGCATGACAATGATAATCGTTACCCACGAGATAGGCTTTGCCAGAGAGGTAGCAGACAGGATTATATTTATGGACGGCGGATATATAGTTGAGCAGGGCAAACCCGGCGAGATACTTTCAAATCCCAAGGAGCCCAGAACTATAGACTTCCTCAACAAGGTACTGTAATCTATTACGACTATCTGACAGGAGCAGACTATGAAAAAAATAATAACTATAAGCCGTGAATTCGTCGCCGGCGGTGGAGAAATCGGCGCAAAGGTAGCAAATGAGCTTAACTGGGAATACTACAATAAGGAGCTCATTCTCAAGGCCGCCGCAGACAGCAATATAGATATATATCATCTGCTGGAATGGGATGAAAAGGTTCCGCTTTCCTTCGGATTTACACAGAGCCTTTTTGATTTCTACAGCAGACCCATGAGCGAGCAGGTATTCGAGGCACAGAAAAAAGTCATAATCGACATCGGTCAGAAGGGCAAATGCGTTATAACGGGCAGAAACGCCAATATGATACTCAAGGAGTTTGACGGATGCCTGAATGTATTTATCCATGCGGATTTTGACTGGAGACTTAAAAGAATGAAGGAAAAGATGCCTGATTATACTGAGGAGCAGGTGGCAAACGAAATCTGCGCCATAGACAAGAAGCGCAAAAAATACTGTACCTTCTTCACTAAGACAGAGTTCGGTCATTCCGATTTCTATGATATATGCCTTGATACATCAAGACTCGGCATAGACGAGTGTGTAAAAATAATAACGGAAATAGCACGCTGAGATAAAATTATGAAATAGACGCAGTTAGGAGAAATAATCTTTTCTGCGTCTTTTTTGTGCTTCTGAAAGGGCAAAAATTACTCCCTGCTGAAATTTTTTATGACAGGGAGTAAATTATTGCATATTTATTTAAGTCAGGCTATAGGCTGATTTGCCTACAATAGAGCTTTCAGATTAAAGCTTTATCTGTCCCGGTATGCTGTTGCTTACGACATCGTCATCGGTTATGGTTGCACCGGAGGACGTCAGTTTTTTGGTTCTGTAGCGCTCTATGTCCTCGCTTACAAATTCCGAAGCGGTAAACAGCATTGTGACCTTGCTGTTTTTCTTCATGGTAAATACCTGAACACCGCCGGAGGATTTATTTGTGTTAAGCGGCACAAGAGAGGTGTTGAATAAAAGCGCCTTATCCGTATCCCTTACAAGCACCATTCCGCTGTCCTCGCTGATATAGCGTATGCCGATAACGGGTGATTTGTCGGAGTAAGCATTTATCAGCTTTTTGCGGTTTGTCTTTGTGGCATAGCTTTCAAGGCTTACTTTGGCCGCTTTTCCGTTTTCAAAGGCGTATATCATGTATCCGCTGTAATCGGTGGTTGCAGTGAAATACAGTATCCTTTCGTTTTCCTCAAGGGTGAGTACATTTGCCAGATATTCACCGAAGCTGCTGGCTTTGCAGTCGGCTATATCGTTAACCTTCATCTTGTAAACATTGCGCCTATCGGAGAAGAATACTATATCAGCCCTGTTTGTGCATTCACATTCGCACAGCATGCTGTCCTCCTCCTTGAGCTTCTGCTCGGGATTTGTCCTGAGAGAGGTGAGGGGAATTTTCTTGAAATAGTTGTGTTCCGTCAGGAACAGTCTTACTCCGTAGTCTTCCACAAGGTCATCGGCCTGTATGGTCTCAGCCTCGGTATCGGATATGATAGATGTGCGTCTGGGTGAACCGTATTTTTTTGCAATGGTTTTGAGTTCCTTGGCTATAAGACGTTTTACCTTCGTATCACTGGACAGTATGGCATTTAAATCGGCTATATCCTCCACAAGCTCGCTTATTTCCTGTATGCGGTTGAGTATATATTCCTTGTTGATGTTTCTAAGCTTAATTTCAGCCACATATTCGGCCTGCTTCTGGTCGATATTAAAGCCCGTAATAAGGTTGGGCACTACCATAGCGTCAACCTCGGTATTTCTTATTATTTCAATGGCCTTGTCTATATCCAGCAGTATTTTTGAAAGACCCTGGAGCAGATGAAGCTTGGCGCTCTTTTTGTCCATATCGTATTTGAGACGGCGTTTTACGCAGTCCATTCGGAAACGTACCCATTCGCCTAAAATTCCTTTTATGCCCATTGTCCGTGGACTGCCGTCTATAAGCAGATTAAAATTGCAGCTGAAGGAGTCGCACAGGGGCGTAAGCGTGAACAGCTTTGCCATTATCATGTCGGGGTCGGCGCTTTTTCTAATATCAATGGCGATTTTAAGACCCTTAAGATCCGTTTCGTCTCGGATATCGGTAATATCCCTTATTTTGCCCGCCTTGACAAGCATTATTATTTTGTCGATTATTGTCTCGATATTTGTGGTGTACGGTATTTCGTATACCTCGATACAGCTGTTTTTTCTGTCAAATCTGTATTTTGCCCTTACCTTGAAGCTTCCTCGGCCCGTTTCGTAAATATTGCGCATTTCGGCTTCGTTGTAAATGAGCTCGCCGCCGCCGGGAAAATCAGGCCCCTTTATATAGTCCGTTATGTCACAGTCTTCATTGCTCATAAAGGCTGTCGTTGCCTCGCATATCTCAACAAGGTTGAAGCTGCAGAAAGAGCTTGCCATGCCGACGGCAATACCCTGATTGGGATTCACAAGTATGTTGGGAAAGCTTGTAGGCAGAAGGACGGGCTCCTTTGTGGTAGCATCGAAATTGTCCACAAAGTCAACGGCATTTTTTTCAATGTCGCCGAAGAGCTCCTCGCATATCGGAGCCAGCTTAGCCTCGGTATATCGGGGTGCGGCAAAGGCCATATCACGGGAATACTGCTTGCCGAAGTTTCCCTTTGAGTCTACAAAGGGCAGAAGCAGGGCGCCGTTGCCCTCGGTAAGACGAACCATTGTTTCATATATGGTCATGTCTCCGTGGGGATTGAGCCTCATGGTCTGACCGACAATGTTGGAGGATTTTGTCCTCTCCTTGGTCAGCAGTCCCATGCTGTACATGGTGTAAAGCAGTTTTCTGTGGGAAGGCTTGAAGCCGTCAATCTCCGGAATGGCACGGGAAACTATTACGCTCATGGCGTAGGGCATATAGTTTACCTCAAGGGTATCGGTTATCTTCTGTTCGGTTATTACTATATTTTTAGGTTCTGATGTATCCTTAGTTTTTTTAGCCATTTGTTTTTCCTCAAACTTTCAGCGGTTATGACAAATCGGCGAGATCCAGATATCTGTAGCCGTCGCTTTCAATAAACTCCTTGCGTCCCTTAAGATTTTCGCCCAGAAGCAGTTCAAATTTTTCCTTTGTAAGCTCGGCAATATCGGGAGTAACGAGTATAAGACGGCGTGTTTCAGGGTTCATTGTCGTTTCCCACATCATTTCGGGCTGGTTTTCGCCGAGACCCTTGGAGCGCTGTATTTTATATTTTCCTTTTATTTTTGAAACTATGGCTGCCTTTTCGTTTTCGGTATAGGCAAAGTATGTGTTTTTGCCTGCATTTATCTCATAGAGCGGTGACTCGGCGATAAATACCTTTCTCTCGGTTATAAGTGTAGGCACAAGCCTGTAGAGCATTGTCAGAAGCAGTGTCCTTATCTGATAGCCGTCCACATCGGCATCGGTACAGATTATTATTTTGCTCCATCTAAGCTGATTCAGGTCAAAAGAATTAATATTTGAGCTGTGCTTGGACTTTATCTCAACACCGCAGCCGAGAACCTTGAGCAGGTCGGTTATAATGTCGTTTTTGAATATCTTTTCGTAATCGGATTTCAGGCAGTTCAGTATTTTACCTCTTATGGGGATAATAGCCTGAAATTCGGCGTCACGTCCAAGCTTACAGGAGCCCAGAGCCGAATCGCCCTCAACTATATACAGCTCTCGCTTTGTGACGTCCTTGGAACGGCAGTTTACGAATTTATCCACACGGTTATTCATATCAAGGGAACCCGTCAGCTTCTTCCTGATGTTTACCCTTGTGTTTTCCGCGGTCTCACGGCTGCGCTTGTTTACAAGCACCTGATTGGCTATTTTGTCGGCTTCAAGCTTGTTTTCGATAAAGTATATCTCCAGTCTCTGCTTGAAAAACTCGGTCATGGCGTCCTGTATAAATTTATTTGTAATGGACTTCTTAGTCTGGTTTTCGTAGCTGGTTATTGTCGAAAAGGAGTTAATAACAAGTATAAGGCTGTCCTCAACGTCCGCAAAGGTTATCTTTTTCTCGTTCTTTTTATATAAATTGTTGTTTTTGATATATTTGTCTATGGCTGTCACAAAGGCGCTTCTTACTGCCTTGTCGGGAGAACCGCCGTGTTCCAGATATGAGCTGTTGTGATAGTACTGTAATGAGTTTATCTCATTGTTGAAGCAGAAGGCCGCCTCGAATTTCAGCTTGTACTCGGGCTTGTCCTCACGGTCACGGCCTCTGGTTTCGTTTTCAAGATAGTATATCTCTGTGAAGCCCTTACCGTCATTAAGCTCATTTATATAGTCCCTTATGCCGTTTTCGTACACAAAGGTCTCATGCTCATCGGTTTCTTCGTCATAGTATTCAAAGGTAAGGCCTGCATTTACAATGGCCTGCCTTTTCAGAACATCCTTGAAATAATCGGAGGGAATATTTATATCGGTGAAAACATCCGTATCGGGGCGCCATTTTATGTCCGTTCCCGTCAGCTTTTTGGAGCACTCCTCCTTGATTAGGCCGGAGATGTTTTCTCCCTTTTCAAAATGAAGGGTATATTTAAAGCCGTCACGGTATATAACCGCATCCATGTATTCCGAGGAATACTGGGTTGCACAGGTTCCCAGACCGTTTAAGCCCAAACTGAATTCATAGTTTTCGCCTGAATTGTTGTTGTATTTTCCGCCTGCGTAAAGCTCGCAGAAAACAAGCTCCCAGTTATAGCGCTCTTCCTTCTGGTTATAGTCAACGGGTATACCTCTGCCGTAGTCCCTTATCCTGACGGAACGGTCCTTATATCTGGTAACTTCGATTTTGTCTCCGTATCCCTCACGGGCCTCGTCAATGGAGTTGCTGAGTATCTCGAATACCGTATGTTCACAGCCCTCCAGACCGTCGGAGCCGAATATTACACTGGGTCTTAAACGTACCCTGTCGGCACCCTTCAGTGAGGAAATACTGTCGTCGTTATATTGTTTTTTGCTGTTTGCGGAAGCCATATATATACACCTGCTGAATTTTTTATTATAACTATTTAATAATAAATGAAATTCCGATAATTGTCAAGAATAAGCGAATGTATGTTTGCACTGACTTATATATAAATAGCATTGTCCGCTGAGGGGGATATATGGTATAATTATATAAAATATTTTATTTAGGAGGAAACAGACTGCTATGGAAAAAGCAAAGGTATATTTTACGGATTTCAGGGCAAGAGCCGGAATGAACGTGCTTCAGAAGCTTGACAGACTTGTAAGAGAAGCAGGCATAGAAAACATAGACTTCAAAAATAAGTTCGTTGCCATAAAAATGCACTTCGGCGAACCCGGAAACCTTGCATTTTTAAGACCCAATTACGTTAAGGTAATTGCCGACATAGTAAAGGAAAAGGGCGGATATCCTTTCCTGACGGACTGCAACACGCTTTATGTGGGCAGACGCAAAAACGCCCTTGAGCATATCGAAGCTGCATACGAGAACGGTTTTACACCGTTTTCAACGGGCTGCAACATTATAATAGGCGATGGCATAAAGGGTCTGAGTGAGACCTATGTGCCCGTAAGAAACGGCGAAATCTGCAAACAGGCCATTATCGGCAAGGAGATAATGGAGGCAGATATAATCATATCACTGGCGCATTTCAAGGGCCATGAGATGACAGGCTTCGGCGGTGCGCTGAAAAACATCGGTATGGGCTGCGGTTCCAGAGCGGGAAAAATGGATATGCATTCCTCCAGCGGCCCCAGAGTAAAGGAAAAGAAATGTGTCGGCTGCGGTACATGCAAAAAGAACTGTGCCCACGGCGCTATATCCATTGTTGACAAAAAGGCTGTCATCGACAGGGATAAGTGTGCAGGCTGCGGCAGATGTATAGGAGCCTGTCCTTTTGATGCTATGGCGTACATAGGTGACAGTTCCGTGGAAATGACCAGCAAGAAGATGGCAGAGTATGCAATGGCTGTTCTTGACGGCAGACCGAGCTTCCATATTAATATAGTAAACAATGTATCACCCTACTGCGACTGTCATGCCGAAAACGATATTCCCATCGTTCCCGACGTAGGAATGTTTGCTTCCTTTGACCCCGTTGCCGTAGATGTGGCATGTGCTGATGCTGTTAATGCTCAGCCCATTATGCCCGGCAGTGTGCTCTCAGAAAGAGAAAATGAGCATCATGACCATTTCACTGATACTCACCCTGTTACAGACTGGCATTACTGTGTTGACCATGCCGAAAAGATAGGTGTAGGCACAAAAGAATATGAGCTTATAAAGCTTTAATACAGCTTTTGACTTGCCTCCCGAATGTTCGGGAGGCAGTTTTTTGTATAAATTTGTTGTTTTGCTTTTAAAAAATAATGTTTTGCTGTAAAATAAGAAACAGTATATTACAAAAGGACGGCGTACTGAAATGAGTTTCGATTTTACGGTGCTTGTGGGACAGATGAAGATTTTAGCCACGCTTATGCTTATAGGCGTATGCTGGCAGAAGGCGAAAATATTCAGCAATGAGCTTATTAACAGCTTTTCGGCGGTTATTGCGAGACTAATACTGCCGCTTATGCTTTGCACTGTTGTAGGTTCTGTATCAAAATCGGATATTGCCCAGGGTATAAGGGTATTTCTTGTCACAGCCTTTTTCTATACACTCATTGTCGTTTTGGCATTGATTTTTTCCAAAATAGGAAAAGGGGACAGGGCAAGGCGAAAAATGGATGTACTGCTTGAGTGCTACGGCAACTCGGGCTTCATAGGCATACCGCTTCTTGTAAGCATATTTCCCGAAAAGGCCGGAATAGTTGCGGCGGCATATACTATTGTAGATGTATTTTTCTATTGGGTAGTCGGCCCCTGCATAGTCGGTGAAAGCAAAAAGATAAATTTCAGAAAGCTTATCACTCCCATAACGGTTTCCGTGGCGGCGGGAATTGTGTTTATGTTCCTGCCCGACATTGTCAAGAATAATATAGTATGGGATACTGCCTATAACGTAGGTGCCACCTGCAAATATTTTGCCAGCATATACATAGGAATGAGTATAGCAAGAATGGACGGCGCAAGACTTAAATCCAATATGCGCTCCTTTGCCGCCGCACCCGTAAAGCTTATAATTATTCCTCTGCTTGCCTGCTTCATAGTAGGAAAGACGGGACTTTTAAGCGGCGATGTGCTGACTATGTTCATTATACTTTGTTCTACACCGGCGGGCATGATGCTCCCAATAATAGCCGAGTATGCCGAAGCTGATACGGGCGAATATGCATCTGTGGGACTGACGTTTTCAACGGTGCTTTGTCTTATAACTATGCCGCTTATGATGTGGATAATAGGAAAAATTTAAATATATAAATTTAAAAGGGTCTTTAAATTCTCTTAGCATGAGAGGTAAAGACCCTTTTTATGCTTATTTTATTTCCGAAAAGTCAAGGCTCATGCCGCCGAACTGTTCTTCAAACCATTTTTCCATTTCATCGGCAGTTTTTATGTTTGGAATATCCTTATTTATAACAAATGAAGCGCTTACATCGACTGCGCCGTTATCGTAGGGCGTATATGTTACCATTGCCGAAATGCCGTCATAAATAAATATATAAAGCTGATTTTCCTTAACGCTGTCATCAATTATCGGACTGCCGCTTGTAAGCAGTGTCATTGCTGCCAGTGACTCGGCGCCGCTTGTCGCCGTTATCTGAGTGGGTATTGAGGCAAAATATCTCTTTGCTACGGAAGCCTTAATATCCTCCGAAAGATTTAAGCTTTCGGTATAAAACAGCTTCATTACCTCATCAGCAGGGACTTCCGCCTTATATACCGCCTTAGGAGCGGAATAATCGCCTTCGCCTATCTCCGATATTATTTCCGAAATATTATCAGAAGCTGTAAAAAGTGAAATATATTCTTCGGATTCAGCCATTTTGTCCAAGCCGGCTATGAGCTTAAGACCGTTAGCTGACAGAGTGTCCTTTGTATAGTCGGGTGCGGACTTTTTATTGTTTACAATGACTGCGTGGTCATATGCGGGCTTTTTAGCCGAATTGTCCTTAAGGGTGAAGCCGGTGGAAAATACCGACAGCGCAAGGGCAGCGCATATGGTAAGTGCAAGTGTTTTCTTCATAAATATTACCTCCTTTTTAAAATAATTCTAGCATATATTAAGCTTAAAAGACTTTATAAAATTCTTAAGATTTTCCGCAGAAAAGGTTCAAAACTTCGCCAATGCCTACGTTTTTCTTACAATGGCGCAAACTGTATGGAAAAGCCTGTGCTTTTAGGATATAATGCGGATATAGAATTGAAAGGGAGGTTTTGCTATGCTCATTACAACAACAGAAAATATCGGACGTGACTATGACATTCTTGGCCTTGTAAAGGGCTCAACGGTAAATTCCAGACATATCGGAAAGGACATAGGTGCCAGCTTCAAGACCATTGTCGGCGGCGAAATTAAGGGCTACACAGAGATGATAGAGGACGCCCAGAACATAGCCGTAGGAAGAATGGAGGACGAGGCGAAAAAGCTGGGAGCCGATGCAATAGTCGGCATGAGGCTTTCTACAAGCTCCGTAATGCAGTCGGCTTCGGAAGTAACCGCCTACGGCACAGCCGTAAAATTCAGGTGATTGAATGAAAACAAAACATATTAGGATGATAATCCTTGCCGCCGCCGTTGCAATGATTGCGGCAGGTGTATCAAACGGCGGATTAAACGATACGCTCAACAAGGGTGTTCATATATGTCTGGAGTGTATCGGAATTGGCTAAGGATTTTAAACGAAAATATATTCAGCTTATAAGTGCGCTGGTCTATAACGCCAATATAAAGGGCTTTGCCGAGGGCGGTATATACCACGGAAACATAAAGAGTGTATGTGTGCCGGGACTCAACTGCTATTCCTGCCCCGGGGCTGTTGCTTCCTGTCCGCTGGGCAGCCTGCAGAATGCCGTAGCGGCATCAAACAAAAGACTGCCGTTTTATATAGTGGGTACACTGCTTTTATTCGGCGTAATACTGGGAAGAACAATATGCGGCTTTTTATGTCCCTTTGGGCTCATACAGGAACTGCTGTATAAAATACCGACACCTAAAATCAAAAAGAGCAGATATACAAGGGCGCTGTCAAATCTGAAATACATAGTGCTTGCGGTATTTGTAATTGTCATACCGCTATTATACTCATATCCAGCTTTCTGCAAGTATATATGTCCTGCGGGAACCCTTGAGGCGGGTATACCTATGGCTCTTTCAAACAGCCGTATTGCAGGAATGTTAGGGCGTGCATTCAGCCTTAAGACGGCGGTGCTGGCGGCAGTCATAATTATATCTGTGCTTGCATACAGAGCCTTCTGCCGCTTTATATGTCCGTTGGGAGCAATATACTCGTTTTTCAACAGGGTATCCTTTGTGGGTGTGGAAGTTGTATACGAAAAATGCACTTCCTGTGGAAAATGCGTAAAAAAGTGCAGAATGGACATAAGAAAACCCGGCGACAGGGAGTGTATATCCTGCGGTGAATGTATGGATGTATGCGGCGAAAAGGCCATAGTTTGGAAACATAATAAGGAGAAAGATTTATGAAGAAATATTTGATGATAATACTTGCGGCGTGTCTTACTCTTACGGCCTGCGGTCCAAAACTTTCCGGCGAAAAAATTGAATACAAGGATGCAAGCGAATATGAGACAGAGGCTGAGGATACTGACGACGATGACTACAGCATTGCGACCGAGGGAGAAGCGGCGCCCGACATAACGCTGACAGCCTTTGACGGTACGGAGAAAAAGCTGTCCGATTATTACGGAAAGCCCACGGTAATAAATTTCTGGGCCACATGGTGCGGCTACTGCATTATGGAGATGCCCGCATTCCAAAAGCTTTGCGACAGCTACGGGGACGATATAAATGTCATTGCTCTCAACTGCGGTGACAGCGCCGAGGATGCCGAAGCCTATATGCAGTCAACAGACTACACATTCGAGGCTGTTACGGTAAGTGCCGAGGATTCCTTTAAATTCGGCGCCGAAAGCATACCTGTTACGGTCATAATAGATAAGGACGGAATTGTACAATTCTATAAGCTCGGCGGAGGAGACTCTGATGAGGTATTTGAATATGAATTGGCGCCTGTAATAGACGAATTGCTTGGAAAATAAATAAGCTACTGCATTTATTCTTAACTATAAATAATATAAGCCCTTTGTGATATACCTGTTATTTAACAGGAAACACAAAGGGCTTTTTACTGCTGTTTATTAAAGATCCTCCAGCTCTGCCATCCATACGCTGTTCATGGCGTCGGATGGCATTCTCCAGTCGCCTCTTGGTGAAAGATTTATTGTTCCGACCTTTGGACCGTCGGGCAGGCATGAACGCTTGAACTGCTGGGAGAAAAATCTTCTGTAGAAGTTTTTCAGCCATTTCAGTATTGTTTCGCTGTCATATGTGCCGTTGAAGGCATTCAGCGCAAGATAGTATATTTTTCTCGGTGAAAATCCACAGCGCACAACATAGTAGAGGAAGAAGTCGTGAAGCTCATAGGGGCCGACTATTTCCTCGGTTTTCTGATTTATGTTGTTGTCCTTGTCAGGAGGAAGAAGCTCGGGAGAAACAGGCGTATCAAGTATATCCCTGAGTATTTCAACGGCCTTTTCACTGAGAGAGCCAAAGCGTGCCACCCAGTCGACCAGTACGCGCACTAGGGTTTTGGGGACGCCTGAATTAACTCCGTACATGGACATGTGGTCTCCGTTATAGGTTGCCCAGCCGAGAGCCAGCTCCGAAAGGTCGCCTGTGCCCACAACCAGACCGTTCTCCTTGTTTGCCAAGTCCATAAGTATCTGTGTACGTTCCCTGGCCTGGGTGTTTTCGTAGGTGATGTCATGTATTTCGGGGTCGTGGCCTATGCTCTTGAAATGGAGCATGGCGGCTTCGCCTATGGGTATTTCCTTTATGCTGGCACCCAATGAAGCCATAAGCTCCAAAGCATTGTTGTAGGTTCTGTCCGTTGTGCCGAAGCCGGGCATCGTAACGCCGAGAACCGTCTTTCTGTCAAGAGAGAGATAGTCGCAGGCCTTAACTGCCACCAGCAGAGCAAGGGTAGAGTCAAGACCGCCTGATATGCCTATAACCAGTGATTTGGCGTTAGTATGCATTATGCGCTTGGCAAGACCCGTAACCTGTATATTGAATATGTCTCCGCAGCGGCGGTTGAGGGACTCGTCATCTTTGGGAACAAAGGGCTGAGGGCGTATCGCACGCTCAAGGCTGTCCTTCACTCTGTCGTACATGGGGAAGGATATTATTTCGGCCTCAGGCGCTTCGCTGTCGCCGTAGGTCATATTTTTGCGTCTGTCATTGGCAAGCAGTTCCGTATCTATGTCAGAAATGATAAGCTCGTTTTCAAGGGAAAAACGCTCGCCCTCGTTTAAGACAGAGCCGTTTTCGCATATTATTGAATGACCGCTGAATACCATATCCTGAGTGGACTCACCTATGCCTGCTGAAGAATATACATATCCGCATATACATCTGGCAGACTGTCCCGAAACAAGGGAGAGACGGTATTCATTTTTGGTGGCAAGCTCATTGCTGGCCGATGTGTTGGCTATTATGAGCGCTCCCGAAAGGGTGAGGGCACAGCTGGGCGGAGTATTGGCCCAAAGATCCTCGCATATTTCTATGCCGAAGGTAAAGTTGTCAATGCCCTCGGCGGCAAATATGAGGTTTGTTCCTACAGGGACACTCTGGGAACAGAGGGCTATGCCGCCCTTTAAGCCCCGTCCGCTTCTGAACCAGCGCTTTTCGTAATATTCGCTGTAGTTGGGTATATATGTCTTGGGAACGGCACCCAGTATTTCGCCGTCATATACGGCAACAGAACAGTTGTAGAGGCTGTTACCGATATTTACGGGCAGACCGACCACTACAGCCATGTTTTTGTCCCTTGTGGCCTCCGCAATAACGCCGAGATATTCCTCTGCGGCATTAAGCAGACTGGACTGCATGAAAAGGTCGGCACAGGTATATCCGGTTATGCAAAGCTCGGGAAAAACCAGCAGGTCAACGTCCTTTAAAGCAGCGGCGTTAATGAGCTTTATTATTTCTCCGGCATTATATTTACAGTCGGCAACCTTAAGCTTGGGAACGGCTGCCGCACATCTTACAAATCCGTACATTGTTAAATCTCCTTTGTGAATAGTTAATTAAATTATCGGATTTTAGCGGGTCATTGTCAAGGGGTGGACAGAGAAAGGTGTATAAAATAGGTAAGGAGAAATAATAACTGACGAAAACCGACGGTTAGTTCAGCTTCAGGAGGAAAGCCTCTCTGTATACGGATTCAGGAAAAATGAAAATTGATATAAAGTAAGAGTTATGTAACTGAAAATAAGTATGGAGGAATTAAAATGTCAAGAAGTATGACTACGCGTGAGTATGAACAATATAAATCTGCGATTTTTACAGCAAATGACAGTCAGGACAAGGAAGCCCTTCGTCAGATACAGAAGCAGTTGATCGCAAATTTCGGACCGGATAATATGGATGTCTACCGGCTGCTGAAGTATTTCCGTTACAATGTTTAATAATTTAAAATCCTCCTTATGATTGGCCAGAGGGAGGATTTTTTCGTTTCGCAATGTGCGACATTGAAAAAGGCTCCCTTGTGTAAAGGGAGCTGTCAGCGAAGCTGACTGAGGGATTGCTTTACCACAGCATCGATATACTCACACACTCCACGGAAGTTATTGACGACTTCGTTGTTGGGAATACGAATAACTTTAAGACCATACTCCTCCAAAAAAGCAGTGCGTTCTGTATCTTTTATAAGGTTTGTATCCGCATAGTGCTGAGAACCGTCCAATTCAATGACAAGTTTTGCTTCTGCACTGTAAAAATCTGCGATATATTTTCCAAGTACCTTTTGCCTGGAAAAACGGACAGGATAGGTGCGCAAAAAGTCGTACCACAGATGGCGTTCTTCTTTTGTCATTTCTTTTCGTAGCTGTTTTGCCAATGGAATCAACTGTTTATTATGCTTCGACTGCATGACAATCCCTCCGTCACGGCTTTGGCGTGCCACCTCCCTTTGCACAAGGGAGGCTTTGATGTAGTTCAATACTGACTGTCTGCCAATTTCTCTGTTTATCCTGATAAGATATTCGATAAATCCTCAGCATTTTCCGCTTCCTTTGCTTACTGAAATTATATCATTGTTGCAGTATATGTCAAAACTTATTATTATGCTTTATAAATAAAACAAACCCGACATTAACTGTCGGGCATATTAAATATATATAATGCTGCTTTTAACACGGTCTGCAGCAGCATAAATTCAGAAGTAAATTTGCCAGACAAAGGCTGAAGCACAGATTGTTTGTTCCGCATACATTCACAGGGCCGCCGCCGTACTGCTGATAGGTCGTTCCGCCGTTTTTCATACGGTTGAGAAGCTGTTGGTACTCCATATTGTTGGGCTCCATTTTTGCGGCCTGCTCGGCACTGTTCATGGCATCTATGCGGTTGCCCATGCCATAGCTTGCCAGGGCATGGAAATAGTACCATCTGGCATCTCTCCTTGAATATTCAACAGAGTTGAGTACGTTAAGCGCTTCTTTGTAATGGCCTGCGTTGATATAGTTTCTTGCCGCCGTAAGCTCCGTGGAGGATTCCTGCTGTTGCTGCTGATATCCGCCGAAGCCGGCACCGAATATATCCTCCCATGAGAAGCCGCCGTATCTGCCCTGATACTGTCCGCCCTGCTGGTACTGACCGCCCTGAGGACCCTGATTATAGGAAGCCTTTCCGTCCCTTATATTTCTTATCTGATCATAGGCCGCATTTATTTCACGCATTTTTGCCTCGGCATTTGCGTCACCGGGATTGACGTCAGGATGATATTTTTTAACAAGTCTGCGGTATGCCTTCTGTATTTCCTCATCGGTATCCGACGGAGATACTCCAAGCACCTTATATGGATCTGTCATTGTAGAAATTCCTCTCTTGTGTCCTGAAATAAATAGATAATATATTATAACTCAAAATGTTTCTTTTTGAAAAGTATTATGAGCATTATTAATCTTTTTTTAAGGTATCCGTCTGTTTTGCCGCCTTTTTGGCTTCTTTGGCATTTTTAAGGGAGTATTTTGACCATACACCCGAATATATAATGTTCTTGATTATACCTTCATTACGCTTAAAGGGCAGGGAAAAGAGGTTTTTAGCACATTCGGATATAAGCATGGTGAGCACGGGCTCCACGGCTGAGGGGCTCATTGCCGTCAGAGGATTGTATCTTTCCTTTTTTATATCTTCGTCCAAGTCATCCCATGCGTCCATTATATATATGAACCGTCCCAGTGCCGCCATAGATTTTTTGAGTGTATCCGTATACTGGTCGTCCCTTATGACAAAAAGGTCAGCCAAAAGCTGTCCGAATATATCGGCGGGTATATCGGGACTGAGAATGCCCTTCTTTTCAACCTCCGCAAGCTCGGAAAGCCTTTTTTCAAGAGATGCACACTGCTTCGGATGCTTGTCCCATATACTGTAATAGTCTTTTTTGAGGATGTCCGCCGCAGTTTTTGACGCAAGGTTTTTGTCGTCCTTCCAGTCGTCCATAAGCTTGTTGTAGCTCAGGGCGATGTTCATGTCGGCGGCATATTCCGTAAATCTGTTGACCACATAGAAATGCTTTTTTGCCGGATGCACGGCACAGCGCTCATATCCGCTTCTTTCGTCCACATCATAAAGGGACGAAAGCACAAGTATGAGAAAGGTCATGTCATAGGTGAGGGTAAGGCGGCCTGCCTGACCGTACCTTTTTTTCAGGGTACGGCACAGTCCGCAGTACATTCCCTTGTAAATTTTAAGTTCCTCGGCAGTAAGCGCCTTTGTATTGGCTACTACATATCCGAACATACATTATCAGCTCTTTCTAACAAACTTTTCGCCGCATCTGGGGCAGGTTATCTCTATCTTGCCTTTGCCTCGGGGGATTCTGTTCAAAACACCGCATTTGGGACATTTGAAGAATTTGTAATCCTTGCTCTGGGACGCTCTCTGGGCTCTCTGCTGTTTTTTGACAGCAAAGCTGTAGCGGAAGGATTGGAACTTCTGGTTTTCTGCCGCACGAGCGGATATATTTCTTGAAAGCATTCTGAAATATGCATATACAAGAAGTATAAGACCTACATACCAGCATATCATACCCGCATAGGGCCATTTAAACTTCAATACTATAGAGGCTATAAGCAGAACAAGGGAGCAAATGGAAATTGCCCTGTTAAGCTGGTCGTTGCCGTAGCGTCCTGCCATAAATCTGGCGATTCTTTCTCTCATTATTATATCTCCTTTCGGCTTTTATTCAAGCAGTTTTGCTGTCAAGCATTCTTATATGATTAAAGTACAGCGGTTTTGGCTGAAAGACAGCTTACTTTAATCCAGCTCAAAGGCTCCGGTATAGAGCTGATAGTATTTGCCTTTCTGTTCTATAAGTTCGTCATGGCTTCCTCTTTCTATTATTCTGCCGTGCTCAAGAACCATAATGGCCTTGGAGTTACGCACTGTTGAAAGCCTGTGAGCTATTACAAATACCGTTCTGCCGTCCATGAGTGAATCCATACCCCTCTGTACAAGAGCCTCAGTTCTTGTATCTATTGATGAGGTGGCTTCATCCAGTATCATTACGGGAGGATCGGCAACAGCCGCTCTGGCAATGGATATAAGCTGTCTCTGTCCCTGAGAAAGACTTCCGCCGTCGCCTGTAAGCATTGTATCGTAGCCGTCGGGCAGCATCATTATGAAGTCATGGGCATTGGCAAGCTTGGCAGCTGCGATTACCTCCTCGTCGGTGGCGTCAAGTCTGCCGTAGCGGATATTGTCCATGATTGTGCCTGTAAACAGATTAACATCCTGAAGAACGATACCGAGGGAGTGTCTTAAATCATCCTTCTTTATATCCTTTACGTTTATTCCATCGTAGGTTATTGTACCTTCCTGTATATCATAGAAACGGTTGATGAGGTTTGTTATTGTTGTTTTTCCTGCACCTGTTGCACCTACAAAGGCTATCTTCTGTCCGGGCTTTGCAAACAGAGAAACATCGTGCAGTATCGGTTTGCCTTCCTCATAGGCAAAGTCAACGTCCTTGAACCTTACGTCGCCTTTAAGCTCCACATAGTCAAAGCCGTTTTCAGAGGGAACCTTCCATGCCCACATATCTGTACGGCGGTCAGCTTCCTTTATTGTACCATCGTCGCATTTCTCTGCATTTACGAGGGTTACTTTTCCTTCGTCGCTTTCGGGCTTTTCGTCCATGAGCTCAAATATACGCTCTGCACCTGCAAGGGCCATAATAACTGAGTTGAGCTGCTGGGATACCTGGGCTATGGGGTTTGTCAGGCTCTTTGAGAGTGACAGGAACGAAGCGATGGTACCGAGAGTAAGACCGCTGAAGCCGTTTATAGCCATAAATCCGCCGAGTATGGCGATACATACATACTCAAGGTTGCCGAGGTTCATCATAACTGGCATTAGTATGTTTGCATAGGTATGGGCATTTGTCATATTGCGGCGAAGCTCTTCGTTCTTGGCATCAAAGTCTGCCTTTGACTTTTCTTCATGACAGAATACCTTAATAACCTTCTGACCGTTTATCATTTCCTCGATGTAACCGTTCATATCACCGAGCGACTTCTGCTGTTTAATAAAGTATTTTGATGAGCCTGAGGCTATCTTTTTTGTCACCCTGAGCATAAGATAAATGAACACTGCAACAAAAAGTGAGAGCCAAAGACTCGATCTGAGCATAGCAATCGCCACCGAAATGATGGTTATCGATGAGGATATAAACATCGGCAGTGACTGGGAGAGCATCTGTCTGAGCGTATCGGTATCATTGGTATAATGACTCATTACGTCTCCGTGGGTATGGGTGTCAAAATACTTTATAGGCAGTGTCTGCATATGCGAAAACATATCGTCACGCACCTGCTTAAGCACACCCTGGGATATTCCTACCATTATTCGGTTGTAAAGGAATGTAGATATAACGCCTGCGCCGAATATAACAGCCATTTTTCCTATAGCTGCCGCAAGACCGGAAAAATCCCTGCTGCCTGTCATAAGCATAGGTGTTATATGGTCATCAATTACTGTCTGTATAAACAGGGAGCTTTGTACATTTACAACTGCGCTTATTACGATACATATAAGCACAACAGCAAAACGGAATTTATATTTGCCTATATATGAAAACAGTCTTTTTATCGTATTTCCTGCATTGTTGAGCTTCGGACGGGGACCTCTTGCACCGCCGTGGGGACCCTTCGGACCTCTCATTTGTTTTGTATTTTCGGCCATTATTCCTCACCTCCCTTTGTCTGTGAATCATATACCTCTCGATATATCGGATTGCTCTTAAGAAGCTCCTCATGGGTGCCTACGGCATTAACCCTGCCGTTGTCAAGAACAATTATTTTATCGGCGTCCTGAATCGATGATATTCTTTGAGCAATTATAAATTTTGTAGTGTTGGGTATTTCCTCTGCAAAGGCCTTTCTTATCCTTGCGTCGGTAGCCGTGTCAACGGCACTGGTGGAGTCGTCCAGTATAAGTATTTTAGGCTTTTTAAGCAGTGCTCTTGCTATACATAATCTCTGCTTCTGTCCGCCGGATACATTTGTGCCGCCCTGTTCGATGTAGGTATCATATTTTTCCGGGAAACTCTCGATAAATTCATCTGCACAGGCAAGCTTGCAAACCCTTACAATGTCCTCGTCGGTTGCATTTTCATCACCCCAACGCAGATTGTCCTTTATTGTTCCTGAGAACAGAACATTTTTCTGAAGCACAACCGCTACCTCGTTTCGAAGTGTTTCTATGTCATAATCCCTGACATCTACGCCGCCGACCTCAACAGAACCCTCTGTTACATCGTAAAGACGAGGTATAAGCTGCACAAGGGTACTCTTTGAAGAGCCTGTTCCGCCGATAATGCCGACTGTTTCTCCAGAGGCTATATCAAGATCAATGTTCTTAAGGCTTTGCTTTCCGCCTTTTCCTGCATAGCTGAAGCATACATTACTGAATTTGACCGAGCCGTCCTTAACCTCATATACTGGAGAAGCGTTGTCCTTAATGTCAGGCTCCTCGCTGAGTATTTCACAAATACGCTCGCCGGAGGGCTTTGCCATAGATATCATTACGATTATCATAGAGAGTATCATAAGACTCATCATAATCTGCATAGTATAGGTCATTATGCTGACAAGATTTCCGGTAAGCATTGTGCCGCCGACTATATATTTGGTGCTAAGCCATGAAGCCAGCAACATACATGAGTATACGCAAATCTGCATAAGCGGACTGCTTAATACAAGCAGCTTTTCTACTCTTGAGAAATCCTCATATATTTCCTTTGATGAGTCCTTGAATTTCTCTATTTCATAATCTTGACGAACGAAGGATTTTACTACTCGTATTCCACTGAGGTTTTCCTGTACAATGGCATTGAGATTATCATATTTTTTGAATACCGTTTTAAATATGGACTGTGCACGCCTCATTATTAGCGAAAGCAATAAAAATAATATCGGTATAATGCAGATATATATAACGGCAATTCTTCTGTTTATGCTGAGTACTGCGAAGAAGGCGCATATAAGCATTATGGGGCTTCTAACAGCCATTCTTATTATCATCATAAATGCCTGCTGAATATTTGTAACATCGGTTGTAAGCCTTGTTACTATGGAAGCGGTTGAGAATTTATCAATGTTCTTAAATGAATAATTCTGAACCTTATAGTACATATCGTGTCTGAGATTTGCCGCAAAGCCTGCCGAAGCAGAGGCGGCATATTTTCCGCTGAGCGTACCGCATAAAAGCGATAACATACATAGAATTATCAGTACAATTCCGATTTTGATTATATAATTCATATCCCCCATATTAATGCCGTTGTCAATCAGCTTTGCCATTACAAGCGGCACGGCAACCTCAAGGGCAACCTCGCCGATGACAAAAACAGGGGTGAGTATTGCATCTTTTTTATATTCTCTTACAGCGCCGGAAAGCTGCTTTATCATTCCCATTGTTTTGCCTCCTTTGATGTTTTGTTAGTATCGCAGACGGAGCAAAGATTTTCTCTCATTTTAGCCATTATTCTGTAAAACGTATCCTTTTCCTCCTGTGTCAGACCTTTAGAAATGCACTGCTCTGCCTCATTCATCATGGTCAGAGCGCTTTCGCTGAGCATCTCTGCCCTTTGGGTCAGGACTATTTTTTTCAGCCTCGCATCGTTTTTCATGCTTTCTCTTTTTATGAGGCCGTTTTTTTCCAGGGTCTTGAGCATTGCCGTAGCTGTGGGCGGGCGGACATTAAGCTCGGTTTCTATATCCCTCTGGAAGACATCTCTGCTGCACTCTTGGGCTTTATTTAAAAATCCCAGTATATGCATCTGCTGCCCTGTTATGTTTTCAAGTCCGTATTTGCAGGACTCATACGCCATATATCTTCCTATGATGTTAGAGATACACTTTATCTCGGGAATCATAGCTCTTGGTCTGCGCATATTTTTAGCTCCTTTCGTAAAATTATTATGATGCTAACTATTAGGTAGCTAACAATATTACATTATACAATACTAAACAAAATAGTCAATGAACATAGCATAAAATAATATTAAAAATAGATAAGAAAAATCTAATTTTTTTAATAGACAGTTATTTCTAAAAATAATGCCAATGGAAAATTTGATTGTCGAGATAATATAATGGGAATATAAAAAAGAGGAAAATCAAATGATTTTCCTCTCAGACTGTAGACAAACTCAACTAATTATTTGAAATTACCCGATATTAACCACAACAACCGGGAAAGGTTCGGAAAACCGGGAAGGTTTTCTGAGGCTTTAAACCGAGGCGGAGACCGCGCTCTTCGCCTCGGAGAAGTCCTATACACAAGCCGTGCGCAGTGTAAAGTGCAAACCGAGTGAAATTCGCGGCGCCGTATGCGTTCCCGTAGGGAATATGAGAACCTGCCAGACTTCATGCCCTAATTTAATCAAGTCGAAAACCTGTTTTCTAGTACCGCAAAGATGTGCGGACGCGAAGCGGTTTTGCTTTAGCAAAATACTGACTATACTTAGTGTCGGCTTTGTCGACACTAAAAGAGGAAAATCAAATGATTTTCCTCTTGCGCTGACTTTAACTGATATTATTCTTCTTCCTCGTCGTCAAAGATAGAATCAAAGGCTGCTGAAACCATATCGAATTCATCATCGTCCTCGATGTTTGAAAGCTCGATTTCGTCATCCTCAAGTTCCTTATACTCATAGAGAAGAACTGTTTCGTCATCTGTGGGAAGAAGGGCGATATATTCCTTGCCTTCGATGCCCTCAACGTCGAATATGCCAAGAACAGCACATTCAAGCTCTGTGTCGTCATCGAGAGTGAGAGTTATAGTATCAAACTCAACTTCTTCGTTATCGTGGTCATGACCGCATCCGCAGCTGCATTTTTCTTCGCTCATAATAGTCTCCTTTATTATCGTTAATATTTGGTTACGCAAATATAGTATACTAATTTTCAAAACTTCACAATAGAAAATTTACATATTTTTTGATTTATTTCCTGCCGAAAGCGGCTTTTTGGCTTTTTGGGGAGGAACAGAGGATCTGCCGACGGGCTTTTTGACATAGGAGGTCTCAGGAACCATTTTTCCCTCTCTCATTCTTACATATTCAACCTTTATGCCGAGCTCTCTGGCACATTTGTTTACATAGCGCTTTTCTCCGAGGGTGGCAAGGCTTATTATTTTTCCGCTTTTTCCGCCTCTGCCGGAACGGCCTGCTCTGTGCAGATAGCTTGTGGCATTTTCGGGAATATCAAGATTAATAATGTGGGTAACTCCCGGTATATCCAGTCCTCTTGAAACAAGGTCCGAGGCCACAAGTATTTCGGCTTTTCCGCTTATCATATCGTTTATAGCCTTGCGTCTTTCGTCCCTGCGAATACCTCCGTAGAGGCCGACAGCCTTAAGGGAATGATAGCAGAGCTTTTCAACGGTAACTTCAATATTTTCGGGATTGTTTATAAAAACTATAGTTTTTTTGGCCTTTTCACCGTGAACTATTTTTCTTATGGTATTGATTTTGTCTCTCAGCTCGCAGGTAATGCAGTAGTGGGAGAGAGATGCAGGTATTTTTTCCTCTGCCATACAGAATACCGGCTCCTTGGAGCACATCTCCTTTGCGACTGATACGGCCTCGTCATTCATTGAGGCAGAGAGGAATATCATCTGCCTGCTGTCCTTGAGGGTTGTTTTAACTATGGCCTTAACCATATCTATATTCATATTGTCAAGCATTCTGTCAGCCTCGTCCACAACAATAGTCTTTACCGTATGGGCAGGTATTTTTCTTTTGCCTATAAGGTCATATATCCTGCCTGCGGAGCCTATTATAATCTGGGGCTTTTCCTTCAGCTTTTCTATCTGCCTTGCCATTCCTGCATTACCTATAATAAGGGCAGAGCGTATTTCTATGCCTGAATTTTCCGCAAGCAGCTCTGCCTGACGGTGAACCTGAACAGCCAGCTCATGGGTCGGTGTAAGTATTATGCACTGGGCTGTGCGTGCCGTCGGGTCGATATTCATAAACAGCGGCAGAAGATAGGTAAGGGTTTTGCCTGAGCCCGTTTCAGCACGGGCAATGACGCTGTTTTTTTCCAGTATATCTGGTATTGTGTTTTCCTGTACCTCTGTGGGCTTTTCAATACCCTGCTTTTTAAGGGCGGCTGTAAGCTCCTCACTGAGTCCCAGTTCTTTAAAGTTTTTGCTCATATATCTGAAATCCTTTCATGGGTTTATTCTGCATTATTCTTTAGTATAGATTAAATTAAGAGGCTTTGCAAGGCATGAAAAACAGTATTGACGTGTATCTGAAAGAATAATAAAATTAAATTAGAATATTGGCAATATCAGGGAGGGATATGTATGAATGATTTTTTGAAAAAGGTAAAGGCAGGAGAAAAGCCTGTTGGTATGTTTATTGAAATGGGGTCTATGACAGCGGCTGAATGTATAGGCCGTACGGGAATTGATTATATAATAATTGACAATGAGCACGGTACATACGAGGGTGAAAGTACGCTTGACGCCGTAAGAGGCGCTGACTTGGGCGGAGTGTCTCCCTTTGTCAGGGTAAGGGAGATATCACGAGCAGCCATAATGAAGCCTTTGGATGTGGGCGCAAGGGGACTTATTATACCGTTTGCGGAAAGAGTTGAGGAAATCAAAAATATTGTTAAATGGGCTAAATACAGTCCTGTAGGTATGAGGGGCTTCTGCCCGTCCAGAAAGGACGGCTGGGGCTGTGACTATCCTTCCCAGGAGCCCATGTATAAGGGAATGGAGTACTGGAATGAGGAGACGTTGGTAATTCCCCAGTGCGAGACAGCGGGTTGTCTTTCCCATATAGAGGAGATAGCGTCAATGGATGGAGTTGACGGCATATTTATAGGACCCTTTGACCTGTCCATAGGCATGGGTATAGGCGGACAGTTCGATAACCCTGAATTTAAGTCTGCCCTTGAAAGAATCAAAAAAGCCTGTCATGATGCAGGAAAATTTGTAATAATATTCACTATGGACCCTGATGCGGCTCCCGCTTATTTTGCCGAGGGTTTTGATTCGGTAGTCGTAGGGCTTGATATAATACACTATATAAATGTATGCAGAGACGCCGTAAAGAGAGCCAAGGCATGAATTTCATAAACGTAAAAACTATGAGGCCGAACGATAAGTTCGGTCTTATTATATATAAGATTTTTTTGGATAGCCTTTAAAAAAGGACCCGTTGGGGTTCGGGTCCTTAAGAAGAAATGAAATTTACTTGTATGCTTAGATTATTCCGAAGCCGCTGAGGAAGATAAGGAATATCAGTACGGGTATTATTATCTTAACACAGAGCTTGAACCAACCGAACATGGGGAATTTAATCTGACCGTCATTGGTAAGCAGGGGAATAGTGCTTTCGGGTTTCCAAATGTATCCTACGAATATTGCTCCGAGCAGTCCGCCGATAGGCATAAGTAATGTTGCTGAGAAGAAATCGAAGAAATCGAATATATTTCTGCCTACGATTGATATTGTTGAGATGATGCCTGTGCCGTAGGAAAGTGATGCAAGGCAGCTGAGTATAAGTGTAAGAATACCATCGAATATTACGGCCTTCTTTCTTGTCCAGTTGAATCTTTCCATAAGCCAGTTTACAGGAAGCTCTACCATTGCAACTGATGTTGTGAAGGCTGCAAATGCCGCAAGAAGGAAGAACAGTATGCCGAATATGCGACCGAGTACGGGACCAAAGCTTGCAAGCACCGAAGGTATTACAACAAACAGAAGTCCGGCACCCTGTGAAGGCTCATAGCCTGCTGCGAATACAGCGGGGATAATTGCAAGACCTGCAAGAATAGCAACTGCTGTGTCAAGCAGGGGAACAAGATATGCTGATTTAATGAAGTTCTGCTCCTTGCTTGAGTAAGCACCGTATGTAATAAGAATACCGATACCGAGCGAGCATGAGAAGAATACCTGTCCGAGGGCTGCGATAAGCACCTTGCCGAAGCCGCCTGCTTCTTCAATGGCTGCTGTGCTGGGTGTGAACATCCATTTTACACCTTCCATTGCTCCGGGAAGTGTAAGGCTTCTGACAACGAGTACAAGAAGAAGCACGAATAATGCCGGCATCATAATGTTGCTCATTTTTTCAATACCGTTTTTGATACCGCCGAGACAGATGACGAGTGTAATGGCAAGGAAAATAATATTCCATATAATAGGCTCGCCTGTGCTTGTTATAACAGCACCGAATGTGTCGCCTGCTGTTTCGGCTGTGGGAAGACCTGTGACTATTGCCTTAAAAAGATAGTCAAGAACCCAGCCTCCGACTACACTGTAATAGAAAAGCATTGCAAATGTTGCAAGAACACCGAGGAAACCGATAATTCCCCAATTTTTAGATTTGCCTTTTTCTTCGGCTATTTTAGCATAAGCCTGTGTGCCGCTGGAGAGACGTGTGTGTTTACCTATGGCACTCTCATACATACATACGGGAACGGCTACAATAAGCATTATGATAATGTAGACAATAAGAAAAATTCCGCCGCCGTTTGCACCGAGCATGTAAGGGAACTTCCAAAGATTACCGAGTCCGACAGCAGAACCTGCCGCAGCGAAAACGAATCCCAGCTTTGTAGCAAAGCCGTCACTTTTATTCGCATTCATAATATTACCTCCTTTAAATAAAACAACAATGATGACAGTGTTTATTATAAAACAATTAAACCAAGCAGAAAAGTAGGTTGAACCAATTTGAGATATGCTTTGCTTATTAAAAGTAATAGCATTTATTTATGGCTTGCTTAAAAGGTATTGAAAAAATCTATTTCATATCGTATAATTATATTAAAATAGTATGTTTATAGGAATTGTGAGGGGGGTTAAAATGACACTTCAGCAGCTTAAATATTTTATTGTTATAGCGGAAAGCGGGTCCTTCGGCAAGGCGGCTCAGAAGCTTTACATATCCCAGCCGACCATGAGCAGTGTGGTCAGAGAACTGGAAAAGGAGCTGGATACCGAAATTTTTGTAAGAACACCAAAGGGAGTGCTTCTGACGGAAAGCGGCAAGGAGCTTTACAGATATGCTGTAGATATAATTGAAAAAAAGGATGAAATACTGGATCATTTCAAAAATGCAGGCAGAGAAAAAAGACAGAGCCTGTCGGTTTCCAGCGAACATTATTCCTTTGTGGTGGAGGTACTGACCACAATGGCCAATGAAATGAGTTCCGATAAGTATGTGCTGAGGCTTAAGGAAACGAATATGATGTCAGCCATTGAGGACGTGGCGAAGATGAGAAGCGATATAGGTGTTATTTATAAGGCTGTATACTCGGAAAAGGACATAAGCAGGGTGCTGGAGCAAAGCAGTCTGGAGTTTATACCGATGAAAAAGATTAAGCCCCATGTTTTTCTGCATAAAAGCCACCCTTTGGCCAAGAGGGAATTTTTGCGCTACAGAGACCTTAAGCCCTATTTGCAGGTAAACTACAGCTTGGATGAAAATATACCTATGTTTTTCTCCGAGGAGATAAATAACAGCTCCCACATACCCGACAGAAATATATATACCAGTGACCTGTTTACCAGCGTCAGCTTTTTGAGGGAATGCATGGCCTATGATATAGGCACGGGCATACTCTCCGAGGATTTGAAAAAGGAGTTTATCGCAATACCGCTGGATTCGGATGAAATGATTACCATAGGTGTATTAAGGCACAGAAG
>JAQXNZ010000178.1 GCA_029098265.1 Clostridia bacterium
CTTTTGGAGAGCCTGCTTTATGAGTTCCCTGTGAACGAAATAAGCATAAACATACCAAAATGGCTGGAGGGCCTTGACAGCGGACACTGGCTTAAAAGCTCTGTCACCGACACTTTGCTTGCGCTTACCCAACTGGGAGGAAGCTTAAGAGAAATTCAGGACAGCGCATCGGAGCTGGAAAAAAACGAGTATATCAGAAAGGCCTATATAGGTGAAATATCGGCAGGCAGCGGCGATGCCGAAATAGATGTGGCAATGAACGATGACTTGTTTTACAGGGTTCTCAGTGAGACCATAGACATGGAGATAAAGGACGATTACGAGCTTATAAGCATTATGAAGGAGCTGTCGGGCATAAGGAGCGAATACGGCAAGCTTAAGCCCGCACTGGCAGATGTAAAGCGCAAGGGCTACGGCATAGTAGGGCCTGCCTTTGAGGACATAGTGCTTGATGAGCCCGAGGTATTCAGACACGGCTCACGCTACGGCATAAGGATAAAGGCCCACGGCGAGGCCATAAACATGATAAAGACCGATATAGAGACAGAGGTTGCGCCCATAGTAGGCACCGAGGAACAGAGCAAAGAGTTTATAAACGATATTATAGGTACCTACAAGACCGACAGGCAGAAAATATGGGAACTCAATCTTTTCGGCAGAACCCTTGACACCCTTGTGAATGAGGGAATGAACAACAAGATATACACAATGCCCGAGGACGCCCAGCTAAAGCTTCAGGAATCTCTGCAAAAGATTTTGAACGAGGGCAGTGGAGGGCTGATATGTATAATTTTATAAATTTTTAAGAATATCATAATTACATATATAATGACAAAAATGTCTCTTTGCTTTATAATGTATTACGACACGTCGGAAGATGTGTCCGTACAGCGGCAAGGGGACATTTTTGCTGTATGGATTCAGGTATTTGCGAACAGTTTGGGGAGGTCACTATGGATATAACTAGATATGAGCTTACTTTTCCTGCTTCGGGCGGAGGACACGATATATTTGCCTGTATATGGAGGGACGCAGACTGCAAACATTATAAGGCGGCTGTACAGCTTGTCCACGGCATGGCGGAATATATTTTGAGGTATGAGGACTTTGCCGTTTATCTTGCCAGAAGGGGTTATGTGGTATACGGCAATGACCATACGGGACACGGACTCTCGGTGGAGGATGAGGCCGATTACGGCTACTTTGGAAAAAGGGAAAACAGCTGGCAGTACCTTATTGACGATATGAATTATCTCGAGGGTATGATGCGCCTGGAATATCCTGAGCTCCCTTATTTTATGATAGGTCACAGCATGGGCTCTTTTTTAGCCAGAGAATACATATCCAATTACGGCAGCGGCTTCAGCGGAGCCGTATTTATGGGAACGGGCGGAAGTATGCCGCTTCTGGATACGGGTATACTTATTGCAAGGCACATGGCTAAAAAATACCCCAAAACAAAGGGAGAGCTTATAGACAGAATAGCTTTCGGAGCCTATAACAAGAAGATAGACACAACAAACAGCAGATATGACTGGCTGTCTACCGATGAAAAAATGGTGGAAAAATATAATTCCGATGAAAAATGCGGATTTTTATTCACAAACGAGGGCTACAGAGACCTGTTTCTGCTCATAAAGCGTGTAAATACGATGAAATGGGCAAAATCTCTGCCTCAGTATCTGCCTATGCTTCTCATATCGGGTGCCGATGACCCTGTAGGCGACTACGGAAAGGGAGTAAAAAAGGTATATACACTGATGATGAAGGCGGGCTGCGAAAATGTAAGCATGAGACTTCTTCATGGGGCAAGACATGAAATACTCAACGATGTTAAGAGGGAAAAGGTATACGCTATCCTCTATAACTGGCTTGAGAAATATTTAATTTAACGGAGGCTTATATATGGCAGAACAATTGGCCGGCTGGTTTGTAAACACCCTCGGCGGTGTCGTAAGGCCGGAAGTAATAGTTTTTATAGTATCTCTTATGCCGATACTGGAGCTTAGAGGGGGCATAATAGCGGGATTTCTTATGGGGCTTGACCTTATACCGTCCTTCGTTATAGCCTTTATCGGAAACATTCTTCCGATACCCTTTATACTTATGTTTATTAAGTATATATTCAAGGTGCTCAAGAAAACAGGCCTTAGGGGCCGGATAGAGAGGCTGGAAAACAAGGCCATAAGCAAAAGCGACAAGATACAGAAATATGCCTACTGGGGACTTTTGCTGTTTGTGGGCATACCCCTTCCGGGAACGGGAGCATGGACAGGCGCACTGATAGCGGTGCTTTTGGGCATGAACCCCAAAAAGTCCTTTGGTGTAATTGTAGTGGGCGTAATAATGGCGGGAATAATCATTTCCGTATTCAGCTACGGCCTGCTTGGTATGATAATGTAAGCAACGAAAGAATTAAGGAGAGCACAATGACAGAAAGAATAGCAACGCCTCTGCGTACAAGGGCGATAATGGAGCGCTATGGCTTCAGCTTCAAAAAGGGCTTCGGACAGAACTTCCTTATTGACTCCAATATCCTTGACAATATAGCCGATGCGGCGGGAATAACACAGGAAGATACCGTACTGGAAATAGGCCCGGGCTTCGGAGCCCTGACCCAGGTGGCGGCGGAAAGAGCAAAAAAGGTAATAGCTCTGGAAATAGACCAGAAGCTTATACCCATACTTTCGGAAACCCTTTCCGACTATGACAATGTGGAGATAATAAACGCCGATGTGCTGAAATGCGATATCAGAAAGCTGGCAGAGGAAAAGAACGGGGGCAGACCCTTTAAGGTGGTGGCAAATCTGCCCTACTATATAACAACACCCATAATAATGGATATGCTGGAAAAAAAGGATGCCGTTGAATCCATGACTGTAATGGTGCAGAAGGAGGTTGCCGAGCGTATGCAGGCAGGCCCCAAGAGCAGTGATTACGGTGCACTTTCGATAGCTGTACAGTTCTATTCCGAAGCGGCAATAGACATGATAGTACAGCCGTCATGCTTTATGCCAAGACCAAAGGTAGCTTCCGCAGTCATCACCCTTAAGCTGAGGGAGAAGCCGGCGGTAGACGTATGCGACAGACAGCTGTATTTCAAGCTTGTTAAATACGCCTTCGGACAGAGAAGAAAAACACTGCTTAACACACTGTGCAATCAGGGCGGCTTCGGTCTGACCAAGGAGGAAATGACGGCGGTCATAAACAGTGCGGGCCTTAACGAAAAGATAAGGGGAGAGGCCATGAGTTTGGAGGACTTCGCCAGACTTACCGAAAAAATATACGGCTTAAAAAA
>JAQXNZ010000179.1 GCA_029098265.1 Clostridia bacterium
CTGTTTTATATATTTTCCTCGGTTGCTACGGGAGGCGCCGTTGTTGCGGGACAGTATCTGGGAAGCAAACGGCCCAAGGAGGCTTGCGACAGCTGTGACCAGCTGTTCAATCTTATAATACTGCTGTCATTGGCAACAACAATAATAATGTACATGGGCAAGGGATTTATACTGAACGGACTGTTCGGCAGTATTGAACCCGATGTAAAGGCCCATGCCGATACATATCTTATGATAGTTTTTGCGGCCATTCCGTTTCTGGCGGTGTATAGCTGCGGAGCGGCCATGTTCAGGGCAATGGGAAACACAAAAATTTCCATGAAAACATCAATGCTTATGAACGGCATAAATGTGGCAGGCAACGCAATAATGATATACGGATTGCACAGCGGTGTAGAGGGCGTTGCCATTCCGACCCTCATATCCAGAATAACGGCGGCTGTTGTTATAGCGGTACTGCTTAAAAAGGAAAGTCTTACGGTTCATCTGAGCAAAAAATTTAATCCGAAGCTTGATAAAGGCATGATAAAGAGAATACTGGGAATCGGCATACCAAACGGCATTGAAAACAGTCTTTTCCAGCTGGGAAAAATAGTCCTGCTGAGCTTTGTGTCTACTCTGGGTACGGCGGCTGTGGCGGCAAATGCTGTAGGCAACGTGGTATGCACCTTCCAGGTTATGCCGGGTCTCGCGATGGGCTATGCCGTCGTTACGGTAATAAGCCACTGTGTCGGTGCGGGCAAATATGACCAGGCCAGATACTACACCAAAAAACTTATATCAATGACGTATATAATGCACATAGTTATAAATGCCGCAATATTTGCGGCAATGGGGCTTATTATGCGAGCCTACGGCCTGTCACCCGAAACAAGTCAAATGGCGGAGAAAATACTTTTACTGCACGGCAGTTTTGCGCTGATAATATGGCCTATTGCCTTTACACTGCCCAATACCCTCAGGGCAGCAGGCGATGCAAAGTTTACAATGCTTGTCAGCGTTATATCCATGTGGACAGTAAGAATAGGCTTCGGCATGCTTTTGGGAGGCGTATTCGGCTTCGGCGTACTGGGTGTATGGATGGCTATGATAATAGACTGGTTTGTCAGGTCGGCATTCTTTGTGCCGAGGTATATAAAAGGAAAATGGACAAAAGCAAGAGTAATATAACGGAGAGAATGATATGGAAAGAGCAAGCGGTATAATAATGCCGATATTTTCACTTCCAGGAAAATACGGAATAGGAACAATGGGAAAGGAAGCAAGGGCTTTTGCGGACTTTTTGAATAAGGCAGGGCAGAAATACTGGCAGGTGCTCCCGCTGGGACCTACCTGCTGTGGGAATTCGCCCTATTCAAGCTGGTCTACCTTTGCGGGGAATCCCAACCTTATAAACATAGAGGAACTTGAGGAAAAAGACCTTGTTGATAAGGAATTTGCCGACAGATTAAGCTGGGGCAGAGGCGATGTTGACTATGTTAAGGTCAATAAAAACAAGGGCAAGGTGTTAAGAAAGGCTTTTGAAAACGGCTATGATACTCTTAAAGATGAGATTTATGCCTTTGCGGTGGAAAATTCAGTTTGGATATATGATTATGCGCTGTATACTGCCCTCAAAGAGCATTTTGACATGGCGCCCTGGTATGAATGGCCCGAGGATATAAGACTCAGGGAAAAGAGCGCCATTGAAAGCTACAGTGACGAATTAAAGGAAGAAATAGATTATCATATATTTGTACAATATCTGTTTTTTGAACAGTGGAACGGCCTGAAGGAATATGCCCATGAAAAGGACATACGCTTCATCGGAGACCTGCCTATATATGTGGCAATGGACTCGGCTGATGTATGGGCTTCACCGCAGTTTTTCCAGCTGGACGAAAAGAATGTGCCTACGGCGGTAGCGGGAGTTCCGCCGGATTATTTTTCGGAAAACGGTCAGCTGTGGGGCAATCCGCTTTATGACTGGAAGGCAATGGAGAAGGACGGCTACGGCTGGTGGATAAGAAGGGTTGACGGAGCAAGAAAGCTCTTTGACGTAATAAGGATAGACCATTTCAGAGGGCTTGAAAGCTACTGGGCAGTACCTGCGGAAGAAGAAACAGCCATAAACGGCAGATGGGAAAAGGGACCCGGTCTGGACTTTATCGAAAGGATAAAGGGCTGGTTCAACGGTATAGAGATAATAGCAGAGGATTTGGGAATACTGACGGACGAGGTCAGACAGCTGCTCAAGGATTCGGGCTTCCCGGGTATGAAGGTACTGGAGTTTGCCTTTGACGAAAGCGGCGACAGCGATTATCTGCCCCATAAATATGAAAGGAACTGCGTATGCTACGGCGGCACCCATGATAATGCCACCATAAGGGAATGGAAAGAGAAGGGCAGCAAAAAAGAGATTGCCTTTGCACAGGGGTATTTCGGCATAGGCAAGGGAGAAAACTTCAATTTCGGCATAATAAGAGGCGGAATGGCGTCGGTGGCTGATTTATTCATAACCCAGATGCAGGACTACCTTGAGCTGGGTGCAGAAGCAAGAACAAATATACCCGGCATAGCCGACGGCAACTGGAAATGGAGAATGAAACGCGGTGCCGCCAACGACAGGCTTGCGGCTAAAATATTAAAAATGACAAAAATGTACGGCAGAGCATAGGAGGCGAAATGACATGAAACTTTCGGAAAGACTTTTTAAAACCAGTGAGAAGCTGTGGAAAAGCTATCTTGACCACCCCTTTGTAAAGGGTATAGCAGAGGGAACCCTGGATTTGGACAAATTCAGATTTTATATGATACAGGACTACCGTTATCTGCTGGAATACTCAAAGGTTTTTGCCTTCGGCATAATCAAAAGCAGCAGAGAGGATATAATGCGACGTTTCGCTGTTATGGTCAAGGAGACCCTTGACGGCGAGATGGAAATACATAAAAAATATATGGCAAGACTGGGCATAACGGACAAAGAGGTGCAGGAGACAAAGACGGCGCTTCTCAACCAGTCCTATACGTCCTATATGCTTGATGTTGCCAACAAGGGAGATGCCCTTGACGTGCTGGTGGCTGTACTCAGCTGTGCATGGAGCTATCAATATATAGGTGAACACCATGTAAAAATACCGGGAGCCCTTGAAAACGAAACCTTCGGTGAATGGATAGACGGCTATTCCTGCGAGAGCTACAGAGCCAATACACAGGATATTATAGATCTTGTGGACGAGCTGGGCGAAAACATATCCGAGGAAAGAGCAAAGTATCTTGAACAGGTATTTGTAAACTGCGGCAGATACGAGTACGGCTTCTGGGATATGGCCTACAATAAGGAGATGTAAGCATGCTGGAATTTAAAGGTGTTTCCTTCCAATATGATGTTGACGATTTCCCGATGATGACCGACCTTTCATTTAAGGTGGAGGACGGCGAGTTCGTATCGATAATAGGTGCCAGCGGCTGCGGAAAAAGTACATTGTTCAGGCTTATAAACGGCCTTGAAAAGCCGCAGAAGGGCGAAATATACTACAACGGTCAGCCCATAGAAAGTCAGAAGAACTACAGCTCCTTTATGCCCCAGAAGGATTTGCTTCTGCCCTGGAGGACAATAGAGAAAAACGTCTGCCTGCCTATGGAGATAATGAGAGTTCCTAAGGATGAACAGAAAAAGGCCTGCCGTGAAGCCCTTGAGCAGGTGGGACTTATCGACTATATAAACAAATATCCTAAAGATTTATCGGGCGGTATGAAGCAGAGGGTGGCCTTTGCGAGGACACTGCTTGCGGGTGCGGATATGCTGCTTTTGGATGAGCCCTTTTCGGCACTGGACTATCTGACCAGAGTGGACATGCAGGAGTGGCTTCTCAGCCAGTGGCAGAATTCGGGCAAAACCATAATATTCATAACCCACGATGTTGAGGAGGCTGTATTTCTGTCAAAAAGGATATTCGTAATTCAGGACAGACCGTTCTCATCTATGGAAAGCGTTGACGTGCCCATGGATTATCCGAGAAACAGAGCCGACCTTAAAAGACCGGAGGTTGCCGACCTTAAGGAAATGCTCATATCAAAGCTCAGAAAGAAGGGTGCGAGATGAAAAATAAACTTAATCTGCCGTCCCTCATACTGACTTTTGTACTGCTGATGATATGGGAGCTGGCGGCTCTGGGAATAAACGCGGCATATATACTGCCTACTCCCATACAGGTAATAAAAAGACTTTGGGAGCTGAGAGTGCCCCTCTTTACGGTACATCTGCCTGCAACAATGGGTGTAACACTTATAGGTCTTGGCATATCAATAGTATTAGGCGTACTTCTTGCCATAGTTATGGATATGTTCCCCAAGGCTGAAAAGGCGCTTTATCCCATAATAATAGCGTCTCAGACAATACCTACAACGGCAATCGCTCCGCTGTTTATACTGTGGTTTGGCTATTCTATATGGAGCAAGGTGCTGGTAACTATACTGATGACCTTCTTCCCAATTACGATAACGGTGTTTGACGGCTTTAAAGCCACAAAGCGTGAAATGGAAGAAATGATAATGACCTACGGCGCTTCAAAAAAGGACATATTCCTTACGCTTAAGCTTCCTACGGCACTGCCGAACTTCTTTTCGGCAATAAAGATGTCAATACCGCTTAGCGTTATCGGTGCGGCTATAGCCGAATGGCTGGGTGCCCAGAGCGGATTGGGATATTTCAGCAAGCGTATGATGACCCAGCTTGACGGCGCGGGTGTATTTGCACCCATAGTATTGCTTTCGGCAGTGGCTATGCTGGCTGTGGCAGTCATCAATATTCTTGAAAACCGAATTATCAAATGGAGAAAAGAAATCTGACTTTGTGTAATTTACCCAAAAAATCGATTTTTGAAAATAAATTAATCTATTTGACAGCAAAAGAGGTCGGAATTATAATAAATAGCGAATTATTTTTTGGTCGATACAAGGGGGTGCGGCGATATGGATAAAATTGTTATAGCGTTTGGAAATGACAATAACAGGACCCGTATAGCCGATATTCTCGATAAATGCGGCTACAGCCCCAAAAAGCTCTGCAAGACCGGCAGAGAAGCTATCCGTGCCATAAGAGGAATGGGCGGAGGAGTAGTAGTGTGTGGTTATAAGCTTTTAGATATGACCGCCGACGACCTTGGATATGACCTCAGTGACATGGGAAGCGTTATCGCAGTGGCACAGCCCTCGATGCTGGAACTGTGTGAAAACGAGGGTATATATAAGCTGGCAACACCGCTTAAGAAAAATGAACTCATCACCACACTGAGAACGCTTCTTGAGGCAGAGGAAAGAAGATTTTCCGCACTCAGACCTGAAAGAACCAAGGAGGATAAGGAACTTATAAATCAGGCAAAGCTGCTGCTTATGGAAAAATGCTCCATGACAGAGCCTGAAGCCCACAGATTTATGCAGAAAAAGAGCATGGATTCGGGATTCAAGCTCATATCAACGGCAAGAATAATAATAAAATCTTATGCTTAAAAAAAGTGTCGACAAAGTCGACACTAAGTCGAAAACAGGTTTTCGACTTGATTAAATTAATGTATGAAGTCCTGACACTGCGCACGGCTTGTGTCTAAGAACTTCTCCGATGCGAAGAGCGCGGTCTCCGCATCGGTTTAAAGCCTCAGAAAACCTTCCCGGTTTTCCGAACCTTTCCCGGTTATTTTGGCTAATACCAGATGATTTCAATTAATTAGTTGAGTTTGTCTACAGTCTGAAGGGTGTCAGAAAACTGACACCCTTTTTTGCGGCCTTAAGGCCGTTATTTTTATGCACGTTTTTCGCCGCTGGTCATCATTGACTGTATGTATGAAAGTGCGCCTGTTTTCTGCATGCTGAAAAGCAGTATTGCCGCTATTACGGAGCCGCCGATTGTGCTGACAAGGAAAGGAATAACGTATGTGAATAATGCCGCTTCCCTACCCATAAGCAGTGTGGCAATGGGATAGCAGAGCATTCCGCCGAGTATGCCTGTGCCGAATACCTCACCTATACATGCCGCAAAGAGCTTTTTTGTCTTGCTGTAGACAATTCCCGCAAGAAGGGCGCCTACCATACTGCCGGGAAAGGCCAGCAGACTGCCCGTGCCGAGCAGGTTTCTTATTACGGATGTACAGAAGGCCGCAAGCACGCCGTATGTGGGTCCGAGGGTTACGCCCGCTACTACATTTATAAGATGCTGTATGGGGAAGCACTTAGATGCTCCTATGGGAATGTAGAAAGCGGAAAGTACAACGCCTACAGCTGTCAGCATTGCTGCTGCCACAAGTTTTTTCATATTTACCTTCATTTTGCTGTCTCCTTTGCTGATTTAGTATAATTACACATGAATAAAAGGCATACAAAGAATGACACCCGAGGTGGTGTCCCCCTTCATACGCCTTTCGTACTCTGCTAAAAAGTATATTGTAAATATATTTGTTTGTCAATAGATTATTAAGAATTGCGATATGCCATTGAAATGCCTGATTCCTTATGATAAAATAACTAATTACGGGCCGCAAACGGCACGTAGAAAAAGGGAGAAAAACTAAGAATGTTAATCAGAGGTCACAGTAATGAAATTTGACAGGAATTTTTACAGAAATATTTTTGACATCGCTATACCTATAGCGATGCAGAATCTTATAACCCTGGGCACAAGCCTGATGGACTCGGTAATGCTTGGCAGGGCTGATACCACAGGCACACTGCTTTCGGCGGCTTCATTGGCAAACCAGCCTTTCTTTATACTGCAGGTGCTTACCTTCGGACTGGCAAGCGGCTCATCGGTGTTATGCGCCCAGTATTGGGGCAAGGGCGATATGAGACCCATAAGGGATATATTTTCATTTGTGCTTAAGCTGGCAATTATAGTCGGAATAATATTCGGTCTTGCGGTGCTCAAGATGCCCGAGAAGGTAATGGCAGTATATTCCAATGACCCGAACGTAATAATGAGAGGATGCCAGTATCTGAAGATAATAGGATATGCTTACTTCACCTTTGCTATAAGCAATACACTGCTTTCGGCACTGAGAAGCATAGAGGTGCTGAGGGTGTCTGTAGTGGCATCAATAGTTTCATTCTGCACCAATGTATTTCTTAACTGGGTGCTTATATTCGGTAATCTGGGTGCACCTGCCCTTGGAATCGAGGGTGCGGCCATAGCCACGCTTATAGCACGACTCGGTGAGTTCGTAATAACAATTGTATATGTACTGGCAATCGACAAGAGGCTGAAATTCAGAATAAAGGATACGTTCAGACACAATAAGGTGCTGGCAGGGGACGTTGTTAACAACGGCACTCCTGTTGTTATAAATGAGCTTATGTGGTCGCTGGCAACCTCGGCACAGGCGGCAATATTGGGACATATAACCTATTCGGCAGGTGACCCGGTTGCGGCAAA
>JAQXNZ010000180.1 GCA_029098265.1 Clostridia bacterium
CTTCAAAATAGCCGACAGAGAAAACTGCTATGTTAATACAGTCAAGGTAATGTGCGGAACTATTGCCGACATCATCGACAATGCGGAATATAGAGACAGAAATGAAAATTATGAAAAGAGCAAGGAGTATTATCTGAAAAACTGGCTGAAATAGAGGGAAGACCTTGAGGCTCTGCCTCAAACTCCGGCAGGGACTTGTCCCTGCACCCACTACCGAAAAACATACGTTTTTCGGGGAGGATAAATTCAAATATGTATAACCTCGGAATGTGAGTCGGGAAAAACGAAGTTTTTCCATTAAAGTTTTGGGGAGTTAAAGAGGGGACTTTTTCAAAAGTCCCCTCTTGGTTTTTCAATACATAAGTCCGTATTTTTTCGCTTCAAATGTAAGCTCGTCCCTGAAAGCGGGATGTGCAATGCTTATCAGCTTCTTTGCCCTTGTGGGCACATCGCAGAACTGTAAATTAACACAGCCGTATTCCGTTACCACATACATGACCTCGGCTCTGAGAGTTGTTACTATACTGCCGGGTGCAAGGGAAAGACATATTTTTGACACAGGACCGTTTTTGGTGTTTGCCACCGATGACATGGCTATAAATGATTTGCCGCCCTTAGAAAGGGTTGCGCCCCTTATGTAGTCTACCTGTCCGCCGGAGCCCGAGTACTGCTTCATGCCTATGCTTTCGGAGCAGAGCTGGCCTGTCAGGTCAACGGAGAGGGCTGTATTTATAGACATCATGTTGTCGTTGGCGGCGATGTTCTGAATGCCGTTTACAACGTGGTAGGGCTCGAAGAATACCTTGGGATTTTCGTTTATGAATTCATTTGATACCGCTGTATTAAAGGCGAAGCCGGCCACAGAACGTCCTGGCATGAACGTCTTTTGGCTGTTGTCAATAACACCCAGCTTCTGTAAGTAGACCATAGAATCGGTATACATCTCACTGTGTACTCCCAGATGGCGCTTGTCTTTAAGACCGAAGCCTACGGCATTGGCTGTTCCGCCTATGCCAAGCTGTATGCATGCTCCGTCGGGAATACGCTCCAGTATGTAGTCGGCAATTTTTTTGTCGGTCTCGGAGGGTTCTGCCGAGGGCGCCATAAGAGAGGCGTCATCATATTCCACAAAGGCCGCTATGTCACTTACATGTACATCATGGGCTGAACCGTATACACGGGGAATATATTTATTTATCTGGGCTATTATCTTTTTGGAATGCTTTAAGGCTGAAGGGCCGTATCCCGAAGGTCCGATATTGCAATAACCCTGGGCATTCGGCGGTGTCATAGGCAAAACAACGACATCGGGAGCTAATTCGCTCAAATATGCTTCAAATCTGTTGAGGTGAAGCGGAACATGAGTAACGATACCGTTGGCGGCGCCTGTTCTCTCATAGCCGCCGTAGAAAAAGGCCTCATATCTCAGACCGTCTGCGGGAATCTCCGGGTCGTCTATACCGATATCACTTAACTCAAGATTTCCGTAAAAAGTTATATTTTTAAGACTGCGTGCTTTAACTTCTTTGATTACTTCCTTAAGCACCTGATCGGCTACACCGAGGCCGCCTAAAAAAATTTTATCGCCGCTTTTGATTTGCGTTTTTACACATTCCTCGGCGGACATAAGCTTTGAGTCATAAATTTCCTTAATTGTCATTATTATGCTCCTTTCAATTGCCGTATTAACGTGATGTCATACTACGATAGCTAAATATTACAGTCGGTTGTATTATGACAATTTCTATTCTAATATAGAAATTTGCTGATGTCAATGCGGTATTAATAAAAAACACTCATAAGCATAAGCCCCTTTGCAGGAGCAAGAATACCTGTTGCAGCCCTTGTGTAAGCAGACATCATATTCGGCATATCCTCAGGTGAACGCATACCTTCGCCCACCTCAACAAGCACGCCGACAATTATCCTCACCATGTGATACAAAAAGCTGTTTCCCGTAATGTCTATGGTAATGCCGAGACTGTCAGAAACAATGTCTATGGACTCTATGGTGCGGACCGTTGATTTTTTACTCTTTTTAAGGTCGGTAAAGCTTTTGAAATCATGGGTGCCGATGAGATATGAAGCCGCCTGCTTCATGGCGTTTGCATCAAGGCTTTCTTTGTGTACCCATGCGTATCTTGCGTTAAGCACATCGGGAACACGTCCTGTCTGTATGCGGTAGCGGTAGGTCTTTTTGACTGCATTGAGCCTGCTGTGAAACCTCGGCGCCGCTTCCCATGCCTTTATTACGCCTATGTCCTCGGGCAGATATTCGTTTATATAGTCCATTATTTCTTCGGCGGACATATCGGTATTTATATGAAAATTGGCGCACTGTCCCGCCGCATGCACTCCAGCATCGGTGCGTCCCGAACCGTGTACCTCCGTTTCGGTGCCTGTCAGTCTGAAAAGTATGTTTTCCAGCTTACCCTGTATGGTGTCGGCGGTGTTTCCCTGCTTCTGCCAGCCCTTGTATCTGGTTCCGTCGTATTGAAGCAGTATTGCTATGTTTTTATTCATGGTTGACTTCCTTTCGTCTGCGGCAGGCGGTGAAATCGGAAAAGGCTTTTTTGTCTCATTTTTCTTTGCCGCAGTATAGAAACAGTATAACCTATTTTTGCTTCCCTTGCCATAAAAGAAACAAAAAAGAGTATATGCACAGCCTCGTGAATATGCAAAGGGTACAATATGCATATACATCATAAAAATTTTATACTGATTTATTAGAAATGTTGTAATATAAAGAAAAAATACTTTTCTAGTTAAATTTTTGGTGTTATAATACAGTATTATAAAATAGATTAATTGTGGGCAGTTCCGCATTTTCTGCGGGCTGTTTTTATGAGATATATTTGGGAGGCTTCGGCTTATATGGAAAAGTTAGTTATTACCGGTGGTAAACACCTAAACGGGGAAGTGTTTATCAGCGGCGCAAAGAATGCGGCGGTTGCCATAATACCGGCGGCTATTATGGCAGACGGAATCTGCATTATCGATAATCTGCCGAACATTGAGGACGTTGCAAGTCTCAGCTCCACGCTCAGCAAAATGGGGGCTGTCTGCGAAAATACCGACAAGCATACACTTAGGGTGGACAGTACCGGAGATATAACGACATACGCGGCCTTTGAGGAGGTCAAGAGGATAAGAGCGTCCTATTATCTGCTGGGTGCACTGTTAGGAAGATATAAAAAGGCGGAGGTTGCACTGCCCGGCGGCTGTAATTTCGGCACAAGACCCATAGACCTGCACCTTAAGGGCTTTAGGCTTTTGGGCGCAGATGTGAGGGTGTCAAACGGAACGGTCAGCCTGAACGCCGACAGACTTGTGGGTACACAGATATACATGGATCAGGTAAGCGTAGGCGCAACAATAAACATAATGCTTGCCGCAAGCATGGCCGAGGGCACAACAATAATCGAGAATGCGGCCAAGGAGCCCCATGTTGTAGATACGGCCAATTTCCTTAACCTTATGGGCGCCAACATAAAGGGTGCGGGAACGGACGTAATAAGAATAAGGGGCGTTGAGAAGCTCCACGGTGCGGAATACACCATAATACCCGACCAGATAGAGGCGGGAACCTACATGATAGCGGCAGCTATGGCAGGCGGAGACGTTACGGTAAGAAACATAATACCCAAGCACATGGACTCCCTGACGGCAAAGCTTGCAGAAATGGGCGTAAAGATAACAAAGGACGATGACAGCATAAGAGTTATTGCCGAGGGCAGACTTGAAGGCGCAAATATAAAGACCATGAGTTATCCCGGGTTCCCTACGGACTTACAGCCCCAGATGACGGCACTGCTGAGTGCATGCAGTGGCATAAGCGTTGTTACGGAAAATGTATGGGACAACAGATATCAGTATGTTGACGAGCTCAGACAGCTGGGCGCAAGGATAACCGTCGAGGGCAGAGTGGCAATGATAGAGGGCGTTGAAAGGCTTAAAGGTGCCAAGGTATCCGCCACGGATCTGAGAGCCGGTGCGGCAATGGTTGTTGCGGGACTTTTTGCCGACGGCGTTACGGAGATAGATAACATAAAATATATCGACCGCGGTTATGAAGAAATAGAAGAAAAGCTTTCAAAAATAGGAGCTTCGATAAAAAGAGTTGAATGTTAAAGAGCAGGTGGGTGTTAGGTTATGAGTGTCAGGTTTTGTCCTCTTGTCAGCGGAAGCAGTGGGAACAGTACCTTTATAAGTAACGGTAGCACCCACATTTTAATTGATGCGGGTATAAGCTGCAAACAGCTTGTGGAGCATATAAGACAGCTGAAAATAGAGCCGCAGAGCATAGACGCCGTGTTTATAACCCATGAGCATATCGACCATATCAAGGGTGCGGGCGTGCTTTCCAGAAAATATAATATACCAGTATATGCCACACCCGGTACATGGCAGGGCATAGGCAAGACGGTGGGCGACTTTTCAGAGGAAAATACAAAATACATATATCCCGACAAAATGATTGTTGTCGGGGATTTGTGCGTAAAGCCCTTTGCCATACCCCATGATACAGCAGAGCCTGTGGCCTACAGCGTGTTTACGGACAATATAAAAATGACCGTTGCCACCGACATAGGCACAGCCACGGACACGGTAAAGGAGAATATATATGATTCGGACGTGCTTCTGCTGGAGGCCAATCACGATATAAATATGCTCAAAAACGGCAGTTATCCCTGGAGCCTTAAAAAACGTATACTGGGTGACAGGGGACATCTTTCCAATGTTACGGCGGGGGAGACCCTCAGCGAGATAATGAGCGGCAGGATGAAATATGTATTTTTGGGCCATTTGAGCAAGGAAAACAACGAACCGCATCTGGCCTATGAGACTGTGGGGAAAATACTGGAGGAAAACCGTATAAAGGTGGGAAAGGATATCCAGCTGGACATGGCTTCGAGATATTCCAACAGCATGACGGTGGAGCTTTGAGGAATAGAGTATGAAGATAACTGTTATAGGAGTCGGCAGACTTAAGGAAAAATACTGGCGTGAGGCTGTGGAGGAGTATTCCAAAAGACTCAGCAAATATGTCAGCCTTGAAATAATAGAGGTGCCCGATGAAAAGGCGCCCGAAACCCTCAGCCATGCCGAGGAAAGACAGGTAAAGCAGAGCGAGGGCGCAAGAATACTCAAAAGCATAAAGGACGGCGCATACGTCATCGCCCTTGCCATAGACGGAAAAATGTTAAGCTCCGAGGAGCTTTCGACATTCATAAATGAGCGCATGGTCAGGGGCTGCGGACATATCGTGTTTGTCATCGGCGGTTCTCTGGGGCTTTCCGACGAGGTGCTTGCCAGGGCGGATTATAAGCTGAGCTTTTCAAAGATGACGTTTCCGCACCAGATGATGCGTGTGGTGCTCCTTGAGCAGTTTTACCGTGCAGTAAAAATAATGAGAAACGAACCATATCACAAATGAGGCGATATCAGTGGAAAAACGCAGGGAGATAGACAGAGTTAACGTAACCTTATGTATACTTGTTATGCTTATCCATATATTGTCAAAAGCAGTATCGGCTTTGGACAGGAGGAGCCTTCAGTTTGCGGCGGTGTTTGTACCGTCCAGGCTGTCGTCCTTTGTTGTCCAGGGCTTTATTTTTTTGAGCGCCGCAAAATATTTTATGAAATACTGTGACGGCGGCTTCAATTACGGCTCTTTTCTTAAATCGAGAATAAAGACCGTCGTACTGCCCTATGTGCTGTGGAACGTCATATATTATCTGGCGCTGATACCGCTGGGATATTTTATATTCAATCCTGCGGAGCTGGCAGGATATATACTCAGGGGAAATATGATAAGCCATTTTTATTTTGTTGTTGTAATAGTGCAGTTTTATCTGCTTATGCCCTTTTGGCTGTGGCTGGTGAAAAGGGCTGACGCTAGAATAATGATACCCATGTCCCTTGTTATAATGATAGCCTTCGGACAGTATATTGCACCGGGCTGGAGATATAATGACAGAATATTTCTCAAATACATATTTTACTGGATATGCGGTTGTTATGCCGGGGCAAATTATAAAGCCTTTGCCGAAGGGCTGAAAAAATATTTCAGAGCAATACTGTGCATATTTGTTGCCATAGCTGTGACCGACGCTGCACTGACGCTTATAAACGCTTCGGGAATCAGATATATAGGGGGACTTGAAAATATCCACATCGCTTACTGTACGGCGGCCATAATGTGTACATTTGGGATATTCCTGTGGAAAAGTAAAAAAACGGATATTGGGCTTTTTAACGTTATCAACAGGCAGAGCTACAATATTTATCTTTCCCACTGCCTGTTTCTGTACTATGCGGACTGGTTTGCGGCAGGACATTTACAGGTGGGAAACGCCGGCCTTCTGCTGTTCAGAGGGGCGGTATGCCTGGGAATGACATTTGTGCTGTGGGGAGCGTACGACTGCATAAAAAGGTTAAAAAATGCATAAAAGTGGGTGTTGATACCCTGTGGACAGCCTAAATACCCATGAATGGGGAAGATTTGGGCAAAAACAAAATTTGCCTGAGAAATATATTCAATAGGTACAAAATCAAAAAAATTTTTTGACAGATTAAATAAAAATACCGCTTTTCAGTGCTCTGAAAGGCGGTATTTTCTACTTTATGACGAAAATAATTTTTCTTCAAAAAATGCTTGCAAATTCAAAACTGTTGGTAACAGTTGTTCATAACTCTGTGGACATTGTGGAAAACTTACTTCTCAACAAGCTCCTCGCCTATTAAATAGACATCTCCGGCACCCATAGTTATCAACAGGTCACCCTCGGTACAGTTTTGCTGTATATAGTCCTTTATCGCCTGAAAATCTCCGACATATACGGCGTCCTTTCCGTTTTGTCTGATATGCTCGGCAAGGGTAGCGGAATTGATAAGTCCCGTGTCCTTTTCTCTGGCGGCATAAATATCCGCAACAACTATTTTGTCCGCATCTTCAAAGGCGTGGGCAAACTCATCAAGAAGATTATAGGTTCTTGAATAGGTATGGGGCTGGAATATGCACCAGAGCCTCTTTTTGTCGATGTTCTTTGCGGCGGCAAGGGTAGCCTTTACCTCTGTGGGGTGGTGGGCATAGTCATCTATGACTGTAACGCCGTTGAATTTTCCCTTATACTGGAAACGTCTGTCGGTACCTCGGTAGTTGCTGAGACCCTCGGCAATATATTTATTGTCAATGCCGAATACCTTGGCTGCGGCAAAGGCCGCAAGGGCGTTGTCCACATTGTGGCGTCCGGGTATGTTGAGGGATACACGGCACTCATAGTTTCCCTTATAGTATATATCGAAGCTGTAGGTGCCCAGTGCGGAAATGGATATGGAGTCGGCATATACGTCGGCTGTCTTATCCTTACTGCAGTAGGAAATGATATGGGGCTTAAGACCCTCGGTTATTTCCGAGCAGTTGGCAATGGCCTTGTTTATGACCAGTGTTCCGTCGGGTGCTATGTTTTCCGCAAATTTGTGGAAGGATTTTCTGATATTCTCGATATTTTTGAAGTAATCCAGATGGTCTGCATCTATGGTCAGTATAACTCCAACATAGGGCTTGAAGTGCAGGAAGGAGTCAAAGTATTCGCAGGCCTCGGCAACAAAATAGTCCGATGAGCCCACACGGATATTTCCGCCGATGGACTGGAGTATGCCGCCTACGGTGATGGTGGGGTCAAGCTTTGCCGCCATTATTATTTCGGATATCATCGAAGTTGTTGTTGTTTTGCCGTGGGTGCCCGAAACGGCTATGCTCTTTTTGTAGCGGTCCATAATGGCGCCTAACAGTGTAGCCCTCTCTATAACGGGGATTCCCTTGGCCTCTGCGGCAAGTATTTCGGGATTGTCATGCTTAACTGCCGCCGTATATACAACTATGTCGGTGTCATCGGCAATATTTTCGGATACCTGGCCTATCTTTACGTCTATGCCCTGTTCTCTGAGTACGCCTGTTATGGAGGATTCTTTTATGTCGGAGCCCGATACCTTAAAGCCCTCGTAGGCAAGAATTTCCGCCAGACCCGACATGCTTATGCCGCCTATGCCGACAAAATGTATATGCTGTGAATTATTCTCCAGATTGATATTCATTTTTATTACTTCCTCTGTCAATTGTTATTTAATGTTTCCTTTGCCGAATGTTTACGGCAGTGTGAACATACTTGTAGAAAGTATACTACATTGACGGCATAAAATCTATACAAATATGAAATTACCAATATAAAATGCATTGATAAAATTTTATTTACGTTTTTGGTGAAATAATACTATTTTTTATTTGTAAGAAATATGGTAATATCTTTATATATTATAAATATAGGTATTATATCTTAAGTATGCACAGGAAAAATAGTCGAAATTGCTGAATTTACGCATTTGCTGTATTACTCAGGCCTGAATGTCTTATGGGCATATCTCGCAATTATAAAGATTCAGAAGATTTCGGCGGACGGTTTAAATGCGAAGCAGATGCAGCTGGGAACGGTTCGCTGTATATTTAAGACAGACCTGTTTTGTAATAACAGTCAAAAGGACTTCATGGGAGGCGATATCATGGAACGCAAAGAAATAATGGCATTGCTCCTTGCCGGCGGACAGGGAAGCCGTCTGGGAATACTGACAAAAAATACGGCAAAGCCTGCTGTAAGATACGGAGGAAAATATCGTTTTATTGACTTTCCTCTGAGCAACTGTATCAACTCGGGTATCGACACCGTAGGAGTGCTTACGCAGTATCAGCCCCTTATGCTCAACCAGCATATAGGCATAGGCATTCCGTGGGATCTTGACAGAAAAAACGGAGGAGTAACGATCCTTGCGCCCCATGTAAAGGGCGGAGAGGAAATGGGCGACTGGTTCATGGGTACGGCAAATGCCATATACCACAACCTGGAATATATCGACAGATATGACCCTGAATATGTACTTATACTTTCCGGCGACCACATTTATAAAATGGATTATTCCAAGATGCTTGAGTTCCATAAGGCCAACAACTGTACGGCTACCATTGCCGTGCTGGAGGTGCCCATTGAGGAGGCAAGCCGCTTCGGAATAATGAACACCCTTGACGATGACAAAATTTATGAGTTCGAGGAAAAGCCCAAGAACCCCAAGAGCAATCTCGCGTCAATGGGAATATATATTTTTACATGGAAAAAGCTTCGTCAGGCGCTTATCGATGACAATAAGATACATGCCAACAGCGATTTCGGCATGCACATCATACCCAAGATGCTTGCCGACGGAGAAACCCTTTATGCCTACCGTTTCGAGGGATACTGGAAGGACGTAGGAACAATAGAGTCCTACTGGCAGGCAAATATGGAGCTTATAAAGACCGTTCCGGAATTCAATTTCTATGATAATTTTTGGAAGATTTATACCAATACCGACAATCAGCCGCCGCAGTATGTTGCCGCAGGCGCCAAGCTTAAGCAGTCCATCGCTTCGGAGGGCTGTGAGATATACGGAGAGGTATATTCATCGGTACTCGGCCCCGATGTTACCGTTGAGGAGGGTGCCGTTGTCAGAGACTCCATAATAATGGAAAACACAGTTATCAAAAAGGGCGCTGTTATAAACAGATGCATAATCGATAGGAACACTACCGTAGGTGAGGGCGCTGAGCTCGGCTGCGGCGAAAATGTTCCCAATGAGGATAAGCCAAATATATACAATACCGGAATAACCGTTGCCGGTGAGAATACCGTTATACCTTCTGAAGTGAAGATCGGCAAGAACTGCGTAATATACGGACATACCTCCAAGGAGGATTATGCAGACGGCGTTCTCGAAAGCGGAAAAACTCTTATGCGGGAGGGTGTGAAATTATGAAGGCAATAGGCATTATTTTAGCCGGAGGAAACAGTGAAATGCGTATGGGAGAGCTTACCGCTTATCGTGCCGCTGCGGCTATGCCCGTGGGCGCCAGCTACAGAGCCATAGACTTCCCCCTTTCCAGCATGACTGCCTCGGGAATAGGAAAAATAGCAGTAATAACCCAGTATAACTCAAGATCCCTCCATGACCATCTCGTTTCATCCAAATGGTGGGATTTGGGAAGAAAAAAGGGCGGCCTTTTCGTACTTTCGCCCTACACCAGCAAGGACAATTCATCATGGTTCAGAGGAACGGCGGACTCCATATATCAGAATATTTCGTTTTTGGAAAGAAGCAATGAGCCCTATGTGGCTATTTCATCGGGCGATGCCGTATACAAGATGAACTATAAGGACATAATCGCCTATCATAAGGAAAAGGGTGCGGATATAACAATTGTCTATAAGAGAATGGACAGAAGCGTGCTTTACAAATACGGCGTAATGCAGATGGACGAGGACGGCAGAATATTCGACTTTGAGGAAAAGCCCCTTGATCCTCAGTCGGACTGTGCTTCGCTGGGTGTATATATCATCGGCAGAGAGCTGCTTATAGACCTGCTTGAAAATGCGGAGTCCGAGGGAAGATACGACCTGGTAAGGGATATAATCGTACGTCTGAGAAGAAGACTCAAAATATACGGCTATGAGTTCAACGGCTACTGGAGCAGTGTAGGCTCAGGCACAGAGGACTACTACAGGACAAATATGGATTTCCTCAACAAGGATATCAGGGATATGTTCACAAAGCAGGCTCCCTATATCGATACAAAGCCCAAGGACGAGCCTCCCGTTAAATACAATATCAATGCCGAGGTTTCCGACAGTGTTATCGGCAGCGGGGCTATCATAAACGGCAAGGTAGACCATTCGGTAATATTCAGAAGGGTATTTGTAGGAGACAGAGCGGTTATCAAAAACTCCATACTTATGGAGGGCTGCTACATAGGTGATGACTGTGTAATAGAAAATGCTATCCTTGATAAAAACGTGACCGTAACGGCAGGCAAGAAGGTTTCGGGAGCAGACGGAGCTCCCTTTGTGCTCAGTAAGAATACTGTAATCTAAAATTAATGAAATAACCTTTGCTTTTTGCCATAGGGTTTGATATTATTATACTGTAATACTGCATATTTTGTTTTTATTTTAAAATATGCAGTATTATTTACGAAAAATAAAAGGAATGATTAAATTGGGGGATTTAATCATCATGTAAACACCATGTTTAATCAGAAGGGAAGCGCTAAAGAAATGGAAATAACAGATATCAGAGTCAGAAAAGTAAATAAAGAGGGAAAGATGAAGGCTGTCGTATCGGTAACCTTTGATAATGAGATAGTTATACATGACATCAAGGTAATCGAACGTGACGAGGGACTTTTCATTGCAATGCCCAGCAGAAGAACAGCCGACGGCGAGTTCAGGGATGTTGCACACCCTATTAATGCAGATACAAGAAACAAAATTCAGAAGCTTGTGCTTGAAAAATACGAGGCCGCTCTCCTTGAAGAGGAAGCCTTTGAAAGAGAACACGCAGGCGAATAACAATAACGGCTGAGGCATTTGCTTCAGCCGTTTTGACTATATATATGCTCAAACTAACATTATGAAATTACCCGTTATTAGCCACAATAACCGGGAAAGGTTCGGAAAACCCGGGAAGGTTTTCTGAGGCTTTAAACTGCGGCGAATTTACTTCCGTCGCAGAGAAGTCCTAAGACACAAGCCCTACCGCAGTGTAATGTGCAAACCGCGTGAAAGTCGCGGCGCCGAAGGCGTTCCTGTAGGGAATTTGAGAACCTGCCAGTGCAAACCGCGTGAAAGTCGCGGCGCCATAGGCGTTCCCGTAGGGAATTTGAGAACCTGCCTGTGCAAACCGCGTGAAAGTCGCAGCGCCGAAGGCGTTCCCGAAGGGAATTTGAGAACCTGCCAGTGCAAACCGCGTGAAAGTCGCGGCGCCGTAGGCGTTCCCGCAGGGAATTTGAGAACCTGCCAGACTTCATACATTAATTTAAACAAGTCGAAAACCTGTTTTCGACTTAGTGTTCTGCTGTCTTTTCGGTCATTTCTCGGAAGGACGATATATATTTATCAAGATATATCTTGTTTACAGCCGTACTTATGCCCACATCCATAAGCTCCTTGGCGTCCGACACCGTTGTGCCCAGCTTTTCGGGCACCTCGATAAGTCCAAAGGCATATTTCAGACGGTTTTCAAACTCATCGCAGAAATAGTCATAGCTCATTTTAAACTCATAGCCCATGCGCTGTATATTAAACATAAGCCTGATATCATCCAGCGTAACTACCAGCTTCATAATGGCGATAAGTATAAATCTGGCGATATGCTCAGCATAGTACTGCTTTTTTACCGGCGCTTCCACCAGCTTCTGCTTGACATAGTTGCTTATCATAGAGGCTGTGATTTCCACCTGTCCCAGCGGTCTGAGATATATATTAATATACTTTACCACCTGCTCCAAATATAGTCCCACATTTGCTATCTCGTCATAGCGGGGCAGTCGGAAATCCGATATTGATTTTTTCATTTTTTCCTTAATAATAATTTCGTCCATAGCCTGATTTTATCATCTGCTCCACAAAACGTCAACGAGCCGTAAAATTTAATTTTATCAGTTTTTCAAAAACCGTTGACGTGGTATAAATAAAGTTTTATAATGGTTTTAAATCAGTTTTTTAAAAACCGAATATCGGATAATCCAAATATCAACAGAAGGAGCGAAATAATGAGCAAAACGATAATCGTTGCGGAAACAGGCGCAGACCTGTCCACAGATGAAATATCAAGATACGGCATAAGGATAGTGCCGATGCATGTCTCAATGGAGGGAAAAAGCCTTGACGACGGCGCCTTCCCGCCCACCGACGTATTTGAAAGCTATGAGCGCACAAAGAAGCTTCCCATGACCAGCGCCACAAATCCGTCGGAATATAAGGATATGTTTGAAAAAATACACGAAGAATACCCCGATGCCCAAATACTTCATCTTTGCTACTCTGCCGTAACCACAGCTACATATCAGAATTCGCTGATAGGCGGCGAGGGAATGGATTTTGTGACCCACATTGATACAAAAGGCGTTACGGGAGGACAGGGTACTGTGGTAATCAAAATGGCACAGTATCTGGAGAAAAATCCCGACGCATCCATAGAAGAACTGAAAAAAGAGGCCGAATACTGGATATCCCGTTCCCGTATGCTGTTTTTCCCCGGCGATCTGGAATATCTCAAGGCAGGCGGAAGGGTTTCAAACGCCGCATATCTTGCCGCAACCCTTCTGGGACTCAAGCCCCTTATAGAGATACTTGACGGCAAGCTCGTAGGAACAAAAAAATACAGAGGCTCCATGTCAAAGGTATCAAAAAAGCTTGTAAACGACTATCTGAGCGAAAACAGACTTGAAAAGGAATCCATATACTTCATCTACTCCGACGGTCTTGATGACGGTCTCAAAAAGGAGCTGGAGGCCGAAGCTGCAAAGTATGGCTATGATAAGTTAAAATGGGTAAGAACAGGCTGTGTAATCTCCACCCACGCAGGCCCCGGCGCCTTCGGCATGGGCGGCATTGCCGTAGACTGACACAACACGGATATTTTGAATCCGTCTTTTATCGATAATTAAAGAACTCCGCAAGTTAGGAGCCGCTCCTCCAAAAATGGAGGCGCTCAGATGATAAGCGGAGTTCTTACTGTTATAATACCACAGGTTATGCCGGTAATTCAATTACAGCTGTGTTACAAATATATAAAGCCAATGCTTTCGGTTTTCATCTTTCTGTTGCATCTTTTTCTTTTATTATTAATTTGTCTTTTTCCCTTATAATTTCAAGACTCTGCCGAACCTCTCTCTTCATCAGAATTATATCCTCCTTTTCTTTTAGGTGTTTTTTAATTAATTCGTCTGCTCTGTCTCCCCTTATGTTTCTGCACTGACAGCCTGACCCCATACGCTTATTTTTGCATATATAGTCAAAACCTCTGCCGCCGCTTCTGCTTACGGCATACATTTTTCCGCCGCACTCGCCGCATATTATTACGCCCGATGCCAGTGCTCTGCCTGTGACGGCGCTTCTTTTTACCCCGCTGTTTTCGTCAAGAAGCCTCTGCACCGCAGTCCAGTCCGCACCGCTTACCGCCGCAGCATGGGTTCCCACCGCCGCAGTTATATCCCCGTCCTTGTTATAGGCAATAATGCCCCTGTCAGATATTGAACCGTATATGCCAACGCCCTTTTGTCCGTAATAATCAAAGGCTGCCCTGTCCGCCCTGCAGTATACGGGATTTCTCAGTATGTCCCTTACTGCCGAGGGACTGAACTGTCCGCCTTTTGCGGTGTTTATGCCCCTGCGGTTCAATTCTGTGGCAGTCACCGAAAGACAGCCGTATTTGCCGTACAGCTCATAAATGAGCCTTACATCCTCAAGCCTGTTGTTTTCCCTCAGTCGGCATCGGTATTTTGTCCGACCGTCCTCGCTTATGTACGGCTCCCTTACGGCTTCATAGCCCAGCGGTGTGTTTCCGCCCAGCCACCTGCCGTCTCTGGCAAGCATGGTCATATTATCCCTGACCCTCTCGCCTATGGTCTCCCTCTCCAGCTGGGAAAAAACACTGGCTATATACATCATTGCCTTGCCCATAGGCTTCGTTGTGTCAAACTCCTCCCTGATACAGATAAAGCCCACTTTACTGCGGTTCATCAGCTCCACCAGTGCGGAAAAATCACTGACGTTTCTGCTTACCCTGTCCAGCCTGTAGCAGACGACCGTGTCCACCCGCTTTCTTTTTATATCCTCTGTCAGCCTTGAAAACATGGGTCTTGCGGTATTTTTTCCCGAATAGCCCTCGTCCTCATATATTTTTATTTCATGCTCTTCTCCGAACTTTTTAAAAATATAGTCCCTGCACATCTCCGTCTGGTTCTCAACCGACTCGCCCTTATCGGAAAGCACCGATTTTCTGCAGTAAATTCCGAAAACCATAATATTCTCCGACAATATATGTTAATATATTTATATACGATTTTTTCGGAGGTAATGACATGCTTATAAACAAAGCCATATCAATTGCGGCCCTTGCCCATGACGGACAGACCGATAAAGCAGGAAAGCCCTATATATTCCACCCGCTGAGGGTAATGTTGAATGCCGAGGGCGACGAGAACGTAAAATGTGCCGCCGTCCTGCATGACGTTTTGGAGGATACTGCCATAACCGTCGCAGACCTTGAAGCGGCAGGCTTCGGCGAAAACATTATAACCGCACTAAAGCTGCTTACAAGAACACCCGATGATGATTATATGGAGTATGTGAAAAGACTGAAAAACAACTCCATAGCAAAGGCAGTAAAGCTGGCGGATTTGGCAGATAATATGGATATGTCAAGAATACCATCTCCCACTGAAAGGGATTTTGCAAGACTTGAAAAATACAAATGTGCGCTGGAAATATTAAAGAATGAATAAGCAGTCAAATAAATTTTAGTTTGTTGCACTCTCCGAGTGCATCAAACTAAAATTTGTCTAACAAATGTATTCTTGACTTGCCGTAATATAATATGATATATGCCGTTATATATAATATACAGCTTATTAATACGTCGAAAAATACCCGCCCCATTCAAAATGAGGCGGGTACGTTTTCTTATTCGTCAAAAATCTTAACTTAATGAAATCAGACAAACACCTATATTTTTTGTCTTATATAATAAATTACTCTGCTCTGCAAAGTACGTTTTTAGGGTCGGGCTCTCCCTTCATTATAGCCACAAAGTTGTTGAGAGTAGTCTCGGCTATGGACTTTGTAGCCTCCTTTGTGAAGAAAGCCTGATGGCTTGTAACAAGTACATTGGGGAAAGTCAGCAGTCTTGAAAGCTCGTCATCGCTTATTATATCATTGGACCTGTCCTCGAAGAAGTACTCATCTTCCTCCTCGTATACGTCAAGGGCAACGCCGCCGAGCTTTTTGGATTTAAGTCCCTCTATAAGGGCGGGTGTGTCAACAATGGCACCTCTTGATGTGTTAACGATAATTGCTCCGTCCTTCATAAGTCCTATTGTTTCCGCATTTACCATGTGCTTTGTATCGTCCGTAAGCGGGCAGTGGAAGCTGATAAAGTCGGAACGGCTGAAAAGCTCCTCCTTGCTAACATATTCTGCCTTAAGACCCTCAACGGGATAGGGGTCAAATGCAAGTATATCAACACCGAAGCCCTGAAGCAGGTCTATCATAACCTGACCTATTTTACCTGTTCCCACAACACCTACCGTCTTGCCTCTGATTGTTGTGCCCATAAGTCCGTTAATACTGAAGTTGAAATCTCTTGTTCTCTGGTATGCCTTATGGATATTTCTGTTAAGCGACATAAGAAGTGTAAGGGCGAACTCCGCAACGGCTGCCGGTGAATAGCTGGGTACACGCAGTACGTTGAACTTGCCCTCGGCATATTTCAAATCCAGATTGTCGAAGCCTGCGCATCTGAGAAGTATTGTTTTGATACCGATTTTATTCAATATCCAAAGCACATCTTCATCTGCATCATCGTTAACAAATATACAAACAGCATCGTTTCCCGAGGCAAGGATTGCCGTGTCCTTGTTGAGTCTCGTTTCGTAAAAAGTTACATATATTCCCCTTTCTCTAGCAAGCGGTTCAAACCACAGCCTGTCATAGGGCTTTGTGTCATAAAAAGCTATTTTCATAATTCTCCTCCTAAAAGTTAATTCTCCTGCCTATATCTTTGTTATATTTTTAACATAATTTTGACCCTTTGTCAATGGATTTTTAAATATTTAATACTAATATTCAAAGTTAGTGTAACCTGCCACATTTAAAGTTGTGTTTAGGATAAATATATATTAGAATTATACTATAAAAATACTGTTCATCGGTTAGTGATTATTTTGTGCGGAAAGAGTGTTAAGTATGTCAGGAAAATATATCATATCCCTCGACCAGGGAACGACCAGTTCAAGAACGATAATCTTCGATAAAAACCAGAATATAATCGCCAAAAGCCAGCAGGAATATCCCCAGATATATCCTAAGCCCGGCTGGGTGGAGCATAATCCCCAGGACATCTACAACAGCCAGTACAGCACCGCCATTGACGCCCTGCTTAAGGCTGATATTGACCCAAGGGACGTGGCGGCAATAGGCATAACAAACCAGCGTGAAACAACGATAATATGGGACAAGGACACGGGCATACCCGTATACAACGCCATTGTGTGGCAGTGCCGCAGAACCGCCGATATGTGCGAGAAACTCAAAAAGGACAGGGAGTTTGCCGAGTATGTGCGCCTTAACACAGGGCTTCTCATAGACGCTTATTTTTCGGCGGCAAAAATAAAATGGATACTGGACAATGTGGAGGGCGCCAGAGAAAAGGCCGAAAGCGGCAGACTTCTGTTCGGCACCGTGGACACATGGCTTGTGTGGAAGCTGACCGACGGAAAGGTACATATTACCGACTGCACCAACGCCTCAAGGACTATGCTTTTCAACATAAATACCCTCAAATGGGACAAACATATACTCGAAGTCCTTAATATTCCCGAGTGTATGCTGCCTGAGGTCAGAAACAGCTCGGAAATATACGGCTATACCGACAAATTCGGCTCAAAGATACCCATTGCGGGCATTGCAGGAGACCAGCAGGCGGCCCTTTTCGGACAGCTCTGCTTTGACAAGGGCGACGTTAAAAATACCTACGGCACAGGCAACTTTATACTTATGAATACAGGAGACAAGCCCTCCGTCAGCAAAAACGGTCTTATAACGACCATAGCCTCCTCCATAGACGGCAAGGTCAGCTATGCTCTTGAGGGCAGTGTATTTGTCGGCGGAGCAGTCATACAGTGGCTCAGGGACGAAATGAGATTTTTCAGCAGTGCCAAGGATGCGGACTACTTAGGCTCCAAGCTCATGTCCTCGGAGGGCGTATACTTTGTGCCCTCCTTCACAGGCATGGGTGCGCCCCACTGGGATATGTACGCCAGAGGAGCCATATACGGGCTGACCAGAGGAACAACAAGGGAGCACATAATCCGTGCCGCCCTTGAGGCCATAGCCTTCCAGTCAATGGACGTCATAAACGCAATGGCGGCAGACACAGGCAATGATATAGGCACCATAAAGGTGGACGGCGGCGCCAGTGTCAGTGCGCCCATAATGCAGTTCCAGTCGGATATTACGGGCAAGCGCCTTATAAAGCCCGTCATCGCCGAAACCACCGCTTTGGGTGCAGCTTTTCTGGCAGGTCTGGCAGTAAAGCTATGGAAGGATACCGACGAGCTTAAAAACAGCTGGGTGCTTGAAAAAACCTACGAGCCTAAAATGGACAGAGAAGAAGCGGGTAGGCTTATAAAGGGCTGGAACAGAGCCGTTCAGTGCACAAGAATGTTTACGGAGCAATAAAATAACCCAACTTAACCGTTTTACATAAAATAATATTGAAAAACCGACAAATCCGTGACACAATATATAAGGTTTAAAAATAAGTCGAAAACAGGTTTTCGACTTACTTAAACAGAGGTATGAATGGCTATTCCATCGGCCTACGGCATAGCACTTGCCTTACGGCAAGCCGCCTGCGGCGTCGCCGATTCTTCGGCGTGCTTCTTGAAACACGCCATTCTCCTCGGTCGGGCAAAGCTCGACCTGCGGATTCCGCTTGGAAAACCCTTCGTTTTCCAAACCTTTCCGCAATAATCGGTAAGTAAACACTACAAGGCTTCCTATATGGATTTCATATTATATAGGAAGCTTTTTTATTAATTGTTGTGAGTTTAACAACTTTTTACAATTTAAAACTGCGATTGACATTATGTCGCTGACGGATTAAAATTTATTATTAAGGACTCAGTGTTTTTTAAAAAATGCAATGGTCTGCAATTTGAGAAACAGTATCAAAATTGATACTAAATATGGATTTTTGTCGAAGTATTGATAATTACTTTTATACCGTGACAGAAGTACAGTTTATTGAGTATCAAAATTGCGACTAAATCGCTTTGTGGCGTGGAATTATATGGAATTGTAATATGTTCACAATCGAAAACAATCGGCATTTTGTTAAA
>JAQXNZ010000181.1 GCA_029098265.1 Clostridia bacterium
GTCTCTTCATAGCGCCGAATATGTTATCATCAAGAACACTGTTTGGCATAAAGCTGTTAAGCAGTGTGTCAAGATAGCCGTCAAAGGCATCGGGCATTGCTTCTATAGTGTTATCCTCTTCGCTGTTGAGTGCCCTCACGAACCTTTCAAACGATGCACTGAATAGTGCTCCAAACTCCCTCGACTTCGGAATCCTGATAAATGTTTCGGCATATCCGTTTGTAACAGGCCCCGCATAATTCGGTATAAGGTAATAATTGTCCCTTACTCCGTCTTTGACATCTTCCCAGTATGGATTGTCCTTATTTACCATATATAACAGCAATGTAGGAAGAAATACCGATACCGTCGCTCTGGCCGTTGTCTGTACAGGGTGTGCCTTTATCTGCCTTAAGGTTTTATCCATACCCTGTAATCCAGCGTTAAAATACGGCACCCATGCATTGATAAGCGTTGACAGTGTTGATGAACGGTTGAAGTTGACAGTTACATCAGCGGCATTCAATGAAGCCTGCATACGTCCTGCATCGGTATTGCCGTAGCGGTCGATGGTGTTAAGATATTCGGCATATCTCGGTATTTTCTCGGTAAACTCGCCCGCAGCTTCGATTGCCGTCAGCGGAGATTTGAGAACGCCTAAAGCTTTCTGCCCGAAGGTCTTTGCCCCCGGGTTTACTCTCTTTACTGCCTGTGAATACATATTACTGCCGTAATAACCGTTCTGAGAGCCGCCCAATGACCTGTACTGCTCATAGGTCTCGGAGCGTGTTGCTATTCCTTTGATAGCCTTGACATAGTTCTTCATGGCCACAGCCGAATTTTTCGCCGTATTGTTCATAGTGTAGGTCTGAGCATCTCGGATTAGGTTGGTCAAAAAGAACAGCGGATTGTAGGTTGTTGTCATAGCCCTCATGGGATTTGTGAAAAACCTGCCTAAGTCAGCGGCAAATTTAAACGCTTTTGTGTCTCCCAGCTTATTGTCAAGAAAGTTGTATGCTTCCCATACATCACGGCTTATCTTCATTGTCTGCGGCTTGCCGTTGTCATAGAAGGTAACCTCATAATTGCCCTTGCTTATCTGACGGGCTATGTCTTTGTCTATATTATCGAGATAGTCGTCAATGTCAATCTGTCCGCTGTACTGGCCGCTTTTATCGGTATCAATAAGTATACCGTTTTGCGCCGCCTCCGCCGGAAGTGTCTGTGCAAAGGAGAATATCTCCCTTGAAATATCGTTCTTTGTGGCAGCGGTAATAATTGAGCTCATCTTCTTCGCCATAGCCTCGTCAAAACTCATTACTTCGGCTGTGCTGCCCTTTGCCCTGCCTATGGCATTGCTGCCTCTTATCTTTTTGCCGCTTTTGACAGAACCACCGCCGGAAACACCGTCATCAACACGGAAAGTCGGTATATAGTTAGGGTACATCTTTTTCATTGCAAGATAGCTTTCCTGACTTATAAGGCCGGAGCCTACTCCCCATGTCCTTAAAAACAAATCGTAGTAATCGGCTATATCCTGCCTGTACTGCTTAAACTGCGGATATTTTTTCTCCATATCTGCTACTATCTGCTTTGATTCGTCTATGGTATGCTCCGTTACAGGCTTACCTTGTGCCTGACGGTCTATATTGTGCAGTTCATGCCAATATGTATTGAAATCCGTTTTCTGTGCTTCGGGCACCTGTGAAGCTACCTCCACATAAGAGCGGTTGTCAACCTTATTACCATTAATGTCATACATTCCCCTTGTAAGTATAGTATCTATTGTGCCGCCCTTCTGGCCGTAGCGGTTTACTAAAGCGGTTATGTTTCTTCCGTTCTGTCTTGTATCGGCTTTTGCCATACGCTCAAAAGGTGCCCAGCCTGATATGGTGCTCTGATACAGACTTTTGCTGTTTTCCTTGAGCTGTCTTGTGGCTTCAAAAAGCTCTTGCGCATCGGGATTGACAATGCCAAGTGCAGTGTCGCTTTTTTCGGAAGCAGACATATTATCAGCAGATACATTATCGTTTATGCTTCCTGGTGTGCCATAATCAACCTCATAATTTCCATCGGAATTTTTGCGTATACTGATTACTTCCCTTGCGCCATTCTCCGTTACTTTATCAAAGCCGTCAAGCAAAGAATCATATTTTTGGAACGTGCGTGCTGTTTCGGCGTCCATATATTCACCGCCGCCGTTTCTTATGTCCGCACTAACCTTCTTTTCTATGAACTGTTTCAACTGTGACTGATTTGGCTTATGTCCATATTCCTTGTATGCTTCGCTGTACCATTTTTCATTATTGGATACTCTCTGCATACGGTCTACGGTTCCGCCGCCCATATTCTCTGTAGCATTAATAAGGGTTGTGCCCTGCGGCTTGTATTTCTTGTAAATCTCAAATGTTTCATTGACAATCTTATTAAACAGATTTTCTCTGCTTTTTTTGTAAATCTCATATATTTTATTTATATCGGTGTTCTTTTTATCAGCTATTTTCTTTATGTAGTTATAGGCATTTACATCTGTATCTGTCAGAGTATTGGACAGGTCGAAGTTGTCCTCGCCGCTTCCGTCAAATATCCTTGTTTCAACATTTGCCGAAGGATTTGTATTGTTTTTTCCATTGCTTTGTACAGACTTCGGCGTTTCCGTCCTTGGCATAGCTATATCCGCCTCATTGGCAACAGGCATTCTTGCAGTTTCTTCGTAGGTCGGCATATAATTTCCTATGGCTGCCGCCGCTCCGCCCATTATACCGCCGCTTACAAAGCCGCCTGCATAATTCTCAAAAGCCTCTTTAGGTGAAAAATGTGCATTCTTATCATTCGCCGAAACATCCGCCGCATAGTTCATTATGTATGATGTAAGTTCTTCGGCGCCTTCAACATTGGCCTGTTTCAGCAGATTTTTTACGACACTTCTGCCGCCCTTTGCTGCTTTAAGCAAATCATCAAGGGGTATCTTCTCGGTTAATGCTTCTATTGCACCTGATAAAATACCTCTGCCGGCAGCTTCGGTTGCACTCTTACCCTCGTTTGTCAGCTCATAGGCTCTGTTGGCTGCCGCCTTTGTACCCATAAGCAAAAGGGGCGCAGAGGGGTTAATAAATGCTGTAGGCAATGTCGAAGCACTCTCAAGCATGGATATACCGAGCTGTCCCGCCCTCTGCTGTGCAGGAGTAAGACCTTCGAGAGCCTTTGCATAGTATTCCTGCGACTTGGCATAGTTCTGATATGCCTTTGAATTTGTATCAATGGGACTGCTGCCGAAATCATAATTCGGATTGTCAAGATTGTAGGCATAGTCTGTCAGAGCCTTTTCCATACCCTCTGTTTTGACTTTTTTATTCCAATCGCCCAGAGACTGTTTTGTTGCCTCGGCCAACAGCATAGGTGAAGCTGCAAGAGAAGTCCCAATACCCTTGACAATATTGTCTCCTCTGCTTTTGATACTGTCGGAAAC
>JAQXNZ010000182.1 GCA_029098265.1 Clostridia bacterium
GGCGAAAAGGGAAGCTTCTGCCTTGAGCACGGAACAAACAAATGGTATGAAGTGCCTGCATTCAAGGCTGAGGTTGTTGATACCATAGGCGCAGGAGATTCCCATATCGGTACATATATCGCCCAGAGACAGCTTGGCAAAAATATAGAGGACTCACTGAGGGAGGCCAACAGAATAGCATCTCTTGTGGTACAGAAAGAGGGAGCGAGGCTGGAAAAGGCTTAAAATCAGGGCTTCTACGCGTATGACTGCAAATAGATTTATAGTCATATAAATAATTTAACAAAAATGAAATATATTACGGAATGTGACTGATTTTAAAATATTAGTCATATAACTGAATTTGTATAGTATAAATCAAATAACAGACATAAAAACCAAAGGCGAAGTCCAAGAAACTTCGCCTTTTAGCGTGCATATAAATTTAATCCCCAAGGAAAACGCAGTTTTCCTGGTTAAAGTTTCGGTCAAGCCTTTTTAAAGGTTTGCGGGGTACGGGGCAGAGCCCCGGGAAATTATTATCACAGCTTAAGCTTTGCCTGAACTTCAGCTATCTGCTCATCTGTCAGGTCAAGCTGCTCCCATTTTACGGATACCTCGTCATCCTTGTATCTGGGAATGAGATGCAGGTGGAAGTGGTGTACGGTCTGTCCTGCCATTGTGCCGTTGTTCTGTACAAGGTTCATAGCTTCAAGACCGAGGACTTCTTTCATGTGCTTTGCTACTCTTACAGCGAGCTTGAAAAGTCTGCCTGCAACTTCTTCGTCAATTTCAAAAATGTCGGCATAATGCTTTTTGGGAAGAATAAGCACATGACCGATGTTACTGGGAAATCTGTCAAGTATTACTTTGAATTCGTCATCCTCATATATTGTGGCTGATGGTATCTCGCCGCCGATTATTTTGCAGAAAATACAGTTATCCATTATATCAGTTCCTTTCAGTATTTTTGTTTTAATTATATAATGCCGTAGTAATTTTGTCCATTAAATAATCCGGATGTCTCTATAAGAGAGTTCACGGCTGAACATCTTGCCGCAATTATCTTTGGCCTGTTTTAATTACTCAATCAAGCCATAATATAAAATTAACATAAAAAATGGATATAGATTGATATAATTTGTTTTATTTTGCAAATAAAAAGCTATTGAGTTTATAATGGAAAAATTATACAATAATATTGTAAATTGGAAATGGGGGAGTATACGATGAAAAATAATGCGGCAAAAAACTATGAAGAACAGGCTGTATTTCTGGCCCATGAAATAAAAAATCCACTGGCTGTCATAAAGGCCAATACACAGCTTATAGAACTGGAAAATGAGGGCAAAAACGAAAAGAGCTTTAAGACCATATATGAATGTATAGACAAAATAAACAGCCTGATAAAGGAGAATACAGATTACATAAAAAATACCGCAGGAGACATATATCAAAGCGATATAGTGCTTATTATAGAGAGTATTATAGACAAGTATTCGCAGGCTTATAACAGAAAATTTGATTTTATATGCAGTATCGAGAGTATTAGAATTGACTGCAAAAAGGAGCTTATGGAAAGCCTGTTTGAGAACCTCATAAAAAATGCCGTCGAGGCCACTTGTGACGGAGACAGGATAACGGCGGAGGTAAAGACTGCACATAATAAAGCCGTAATAACCATAACGGATAACGGCTGCGGTATTTCCGAAAATGACATAAACCGCATTGGAGATCTGTTCTATACGACTAAAAAGGGCGGAAGCGGCATCGGACTGTTCATGTGCAAAAGGATTGCAGAACAGAACGGAGGACGGCTTAAGGTCAGCAGAAGAAAGCCCAAGGGAACAAAGGTCACGGTAGAACTGAAGATAGAATAGTAAAGGGGTGCCTTTTAAGCACCCTTTTTTAGTGTCGACAAAGTCGACACTAAGTCGAAAACAGGTTTTCGACTTGATTAAATTTAAGGTATGAAGTCCTGACACTGCGCACGGCTTGTGTCTAAGGACTTCCCCGATGCGAAGAACGCGGTCTCCGCATCGTTTAAAGCCTCAGAAAACCTTCCCGGTTTTCCGAACCTTTCCCGGTTATTGTAGCTAATACCGAGTAATTTCAGATGATTAGCTGAGTTTTGCTATAGTCTGAAATGGTGCCTATTAGGCACCGTTTATTTAGGATTTATTCGGATTTTTGCATTTTGCCCATAATATAATTCAGAATATCTGCATGAGCCTGTTCGTCGGTTATAACCTCAAATATCATGTCCCTTATATCCGTGTTGTCAAAGGCAAACATAAGCTCACGGTACATCTCCACTCCTTCGAGCTCGCCGAAAAAGCTGTCTGTGAGCACCTCAGAAAGGTTTTCGGCCGTTACCTCGGCATTTTTTGCCTGAACGGGTACAGAGGGCATTTTTCCTGTCAGAATTTTGTATATTTCCTCAAAAATACGTTTGTGTTTGTACTCGTCAAAGGCTATGGACCTGATGATTTCGGCGTCCTCCGGTTCCTCCATGACCTCTGAGACAGCAAGATATTTCTCATGGTCCCTTGCTTCATCGTTTATTGCGTCAATAAGCATTTCGGCAACTGTGGCGGCATCGGCGGACATTATAAGCCTGCCGACGGGATCGGATTTGTCGGGCTTTCTTATATTATATGGATACATGAAATCACTCCTTCTTAGAAAACTATATGCGGACATATAATAAATGTGACTCCGTTTTTAGTAAAAAGATTTATATTTCTATGGAATTATCAAGTGGTTTCTGATATTATATTGGGGTCTAATAAGTAATCGGGGTGGAAAAAGTGAAAAAAATAGTTTTGACAGGCGGAGGAACGGCAGGACACGTTACGCCTAATATAGCGCTTATTCCCGAGCTCAGAAAAAGAGACTGGGAAATAAGCTATGTGGGAACGGAAAAGGGCATTGAGCATGAGCTTATAGAGCATGAGGGCGTGCCTTACTATTCGGTCAGAAGCGGGAAGCTGAGAAGATACCTTTCCAAGGAAAATATAAAGGACGCTTTCAGAGTGCTCGGAGGAATATCCGACGCCAAAAAGGTGCTTAAGGAAATAAAGCCTGACGTGATATTTTCAAAGGGCGGCTTTGTTGCTGTACCCGTTGTAATTGCGGCTGGAAAGCTTGGCATACCCGTAGTTGCCCATGAGTCGGACATAACGCCCGGACTGGCAAATAAGCTTGCCATGCCCTATGCAAAAACAGTATGTACTACATTTCCTGAGACAGTACAGTATATAAAGGACGGCAAGGGAGTATATACGGGTTCACCCATAAGAAAGGAGCTCTTTGACAGCAGCAGAGAAAAGGGTCTGGCCTACTGCGGCTTTGATTCATCAAAGCCCGTGATACTGTCGATGGGTGGAAGTCTCGGAGCAGTAAAAATAAACAATGCTTTAAGGGCTGCGCTTCCTTCGCTTCTTAAGGACTTTCAGGTGGTTCATCTGTGCGGTAAGGGCAACCTTGACAGCGCTTTGGAGGGAACAAAGGGCTATAAGCAGTTTGAATATGTGAATGAGCCGCTAAAGGATATTTTTGCGGCTGCTGATGTTATAATATCCAGAGCCGGAAGCAATTCCATATCGGAATTTCTTGCGCTTAAAAAGCCCAGTCTGCTCATACCTCTTTCAACAAACGCCAGCAGGGGCGACCAGATACTGAATGCACAGTCCTTTGAAAAACAGGGTTTCTCAAAGGTGCTTACGGAGGAAAATATCGAGAAAATAGAAATAGAGATAAGGGACCTCTACAAAAACAGAGAAAACTATATAAAAGCAATGGAGGAAAGCCATGCTTCAAACGGCGTTGACCGAATAATCGAGGAGATTGAAAAGGCAGCCGGAATTGACGGAAAGGAATGATATACCGATGAAAAGAAATATGTTTAAAAGCGCTGCACTGCTGACATTGTGTGCCGCTATGATGCTTGCAGGCTGTTCTTCATCAAACAACAGCGCAGATACAAGCGCAGATGAAGAAGCAGAAAGCTCGGAGGAGCTCAGCGACGAGGAAAAAGCCTATATGGAATATATGCAGGGGCTTGCCGAGCAGGGAGATAATATTACCCAGCTTGATATGCCCGAGGACGGCGAGGAGATAGCCGTTATCCATACTTCAATGGGAGATATTAAGGTTAAATTCTTCCCCGAGGAAGCGCCTAAAGCCGTTGAGAACTTCAAGACCCACGCAAAAGAGGGATACTATGACGGAGTGACATTCCACAGGGTTATAAATGACTTTATGATACAGGGCGGAGACCCCACAGGAACGGGTTCAGGCGGTGAAAGCATATACGGTGAAGCCTTTGAGGACGAGTTTTCTCCCAACCTTTATAATTTCAGAGGAGCCCTCTGCATGGCAAACAGCGGAATGAATACCAACGGAAGCCAGTTCTTTATCGTGCAGAAGCCTGAGGTACAGGACGGCTACTGGGAGTATATCGACGGCATTGTTGACGAGTATGGAACAGACAACGTGCTTTTCAACAACGAAAGCCAGAAGCTTGTAAGGGTAAATTATTCCGAGGAATCAAGGGAACTCTATAATGAGGTAGGCGGAACACCCCACCTGGATTATGCGCACACTGTTTTCGGACAGGTATTTGAGGGCATGGATGTGGTTGATGCCATAGCGTCTGTGGCTACCGACGAAAATGACAAGCCTGCCGATGACGTAATTATCGAGTCTATCAGCATAGAGAACTATAAAGCTTAATATTATACAAAATAGTCCTTCCGATAACGGCTTATGTTGAGCTGTTTGACGAAGGATTATTTTTATCTTACCGTTTGTTAAGAAATTTTTAATGATATGTTCAATATTATTTCAAATAACCGTGATAAAATGTCTATATAAGAAAGAAAAGCATAACATACATTTACTTATAGATGATTTTTGAAATCAGGAGGTATATCCAATGGTAAGAGATTATGACGAAACTGCTGCAATTGTATCGGAAAGAGTTGTTGTATGTATAACCGCACAGCATAATTCGGAAAGACTTATAGACGAGGCAGCGGCGCTGGCTGACAGACTGGACGCCGAGCTGCACATACTGCATGTAAACAAGGGAGAAAGCATATTCAACACGGCTGATAAGCCTGCGCTTCTTGATATGCTCTTTGAGTACGGCAGTGAAAAGGGCGGAATGGTACATATGCTCTGCTGTGACGATGTGGCAAAGGCCATAGGCGACTTTATAGAGGAATATAACATAACAAAGATAGTTCTGGGCGAGCCGCCTCTCAAATCCCTCAGGGACAAAGGCATGGAGTCCGAGTTTGACAGAATATTCGACATGATTAAAAAGAAAAATATAGAGCTCATAATGGTGAACAGACCTGAGAAGGTAAATGTCTGATAAAAAAGGGTTAATTCTGACCAAACAAAGGGCAGTATTAAAGGAATTTGCGGTTTTTTGTTGCAATAAGGCTCAAAATATATTATTATTTCATAAGTATACGACTGCATGAGGTAATGTAAAGTGCTCATGCAGCCTGTATAGATATCGAATGGCAAATATATAATATATTTAACAAGGAGAGAATATAAGATGAGCTTATATGAAAACTGGATGAAAAAAGCGTTCAAATCCAACGGACAGAGCGTAAACGAAGTATGGAACGTATACCTTCCCCTCGAACAGAAAATATATGAATATATACTCGGCGAGAAAGTAAACGACATGGAATTCAAAATTTCAGAGTTAGCCGAGAAATTCAACATGACTGACGAGCAGGCAGTTGCTTTCGTAGACGGAATCAACGATGTTCTTCCCGAGCCCTATGACGTAAATGAGCTTACTTCGGATTCAGACGTTAAGCTTCACATAGAGTTTGATAAGCTTTACAAAAAGATGGTAGAGTACAAGGCAGAGCACCTTTACAGCCTTCCCCAGTGGGACGGAATATTCTCCGAGGAGGAGCGCAAGGCACTCTATAAGGAACAGAGAAATTCCCGTACGGTAGTGCATGAAGGTCCCAAAATCGGCAGAAACGATCCCTGCCCCTGCGGAAGCGGTAAAAAATATAAAAAGTGCTGCGGAGCTAATTTATAATCATGGAAACAAAGCTTGTAAAAGTTGATAGTGAAAATCCCGAAAGGGAATTGCTTA
>JAQXNZ010000183.1 GCA_029098265.1 Clostridia bacterium
ATCAGGGTGATATATATGGCTGTACATTTCAGCAAAATAAGAAAAGATGAAATATCGGAAAAACTAAAAGAAGGTGCAAGGCTTTCGGCAGCGAGGGTAGGTATGAAAAAGACCTCTGTTGATTCCCTTGTTGAATATGCAGGTATATCCAAGGGAGCTTTCTATAAATTTTTTGCTTCCAAGGATGAATTGTTCCTTGAAGTCGTCGAGGACATGCATACGGAAATCTACGGGGCAGCTTTGGAGTGTCTTGTCAAAAATAAAGACCTGCCCGACAAAACAAGGTGCGCAAGGGCACTGTATGAGGCGTGCAGACTGCTTTATGATAACTCGGCTATGAAATTTATAAAACGGGATTTGCCTTTGCTGCTGGAAAACATAGCTGATACACCGCTTATGGAACGCTATCACGGCGATGATGTCCATATAAGAGAGGTTATTCGTTTTTCGGGCATAAAGCGTATGGTCACTGATGATGAGGCTGTTAATATAGTAAAAAATATTGCGTATACTGTTTTGAACGCCGATATGGACGGATACTGGTATTCGCTTAAAATTATAATTAACAGCGTTTGCGATTTTATTGTGAAGTAGGAGGTAAACATGGGTACGCTTTTGCTTAAAAATGCGGCGGCTGTTGTCAGCTGTGACGAGAAGGACAGAATTTATTACAATGCGGATATTTATATAAATGACGGAGAAATTATTTCTATCGGCGAGAATGTGCAGACTGCCGATGTGATATACGATATGTCTGGCAGATATGTCTATCCCGGACTTGTAAATACACACCACCATTTGTATCAGACCTTTACAAGAAACCTGCTTAAGGTGCAGAAAATGGAGCTGTTCGACTGGCTTACCGCCCTCTATGAAATCTGGAGGGGAATAGATGAGGAGACAATTTATCTCAGCTCCCTTGTCGGCATGGGAGAGCTTATTAAATACGGCTGTACAACTTGTTTTGACCACCACTATATTTTTCCGAAGAAAAACTCAGAGCATTTCATAGACAGACAGTTTGAAGCGGCCGATAAACTGGGAATGAGATTTTATGCATCCAGGGGAAGCATGTCCCTCGGCAAAAAGGACGGAGGACTTCCGCCCGATGACCTGGTGCAGGATGTAGATGATATTTTGAACGACTGTAAGCGATTGGCCGAAAAGTACGATGATAAACGCAGATTTTCAATGCATAGAGTGGCATTTGCGCCTTGCTCGCCTTTCAGTGTCACACCACAGCTGCTCAGTGAGTCAGCTGATTTGGCAAGGAAAATGGGTGTAAGGCTTCATACCCATGTGGCGGAGACAAAGGACGAGGAAAATTTCTGTCTGCAGAAGCTTGGTAAAAGACCTCTGGAGTTTATGGAGTCGGTGGGCTGGACGGGCAGCGATGTGTGGTTTGCCCACGGAATACATTTCAATGACAGTGAGCTGAAGCTTTTAGCCGATACGGGCACCGGAGTTGCCCATTGCCCTGTATCCAATATGAAACTGGCCTCCGGAGTATGCCGTATTCCCGATATGCTGAAGCTGGGCGTCAGAGCGGGATTGGCCGTTGACGGCAGTGCCTCCAATGACTGTTCCAATCTTATGGCAGAGATGAGAGCCGCATATCTGCTCCACAGACTCACATACAGCGATAAGGCACCGTCGGGTGCGGAAATATTAAAGCTTGCAACGGCAGGAAGTGCCGATGTGCTCGGACGTGACGACATAGGAATGCTTAAGCCGGGTATGGCGGCTGACCTGTTTGCCATAGATGCCGAAAGTCTTGAACTGGCGGGAACATTTACAGACCCTGCGGGACTGCTTGCTACGGTTGGCTACAGCAAGCCTGCGGACTATGTGTTCATTAACGGAAAGCTTGTATGTGAGTACGGACACCTTAAGGGAATAGACGAGGCCGAGACGGCAAGAGAAGCAAATAAAAAGGTAAAGGAACTTATAAAATAAAAACAAGTCCCGTTCGGGAAGCTGAAAGAGCTCCGTTCGGGACTTTTGCTGTCTGAAATAATTATAAAAGAAGCAATCTTGCTATATTGAAATATATAAGAAGCGATATGGCGTCAACAACCGTTGTAATAAGCGGGCCTGCCATTATGGCGGGGTCAAAGCCGAGCCTTTTTGCGAGCATGGGAAGCGTACAGCCTATGGCCTTGGCAACAACTACTACAACCGCCATTGTAATGGAAACGGTCAGATTGACTGCCAGAGATACATCGTCGAATATGAACAGCCTTGCAAAGTTAACAAATCCGAGCATGGCTCCGCAGAGTATGCCGACCCTGACCTCTTTCCACAGTACCTTTATTATATCACGCATCTCTATTTCGCCCAAAGCCATACCACGAATTATAAGCGTTGAGGCTTGGGAGCCGGAGTTACCGCCGGTACCTGTGAGTATTGTCATATAGGCGGACAGCGCCAGTACAGAGGTGAGCACATATTGATATTTGCTTATTATGGAGGCTGAAATGGTACCTGATATCATAAGCACCATAAGCCACAGTATACGGTTCTTTGTAAGGGTGAACACGCTGGTTTTAAGATATTCGTCCTCGGAGGGAAGGAGGGCTGCCATTTTTTCAAAGTCCTCGGTATTTTCCTGGTCGATGACGTCCATGATGTCGTCGACGGTTATGATACCGACAAGACGACCTTCCTTATCAACTACAGGTAAGCTGATGAAGTTGTAATCCTTGAATATTTCTGCTATTTCCTCCTGGTCATCGAGGGTGCTTACGGATATTACCCTGTCCTCCATGAGGTTTTTGACTATTTCATCGTCTTTGGCAAGGATAAGCGTTCTTAAAGGAATAATTCCCATAAGCACACGTTTGCTGTTTACAACATAGCAGTTATATATGGTTTCCTTGTCAACTCCCGTCGCACGAAGCTGTTCCATTGCCCTTTTTACGGTCATATCCTCATGGAACTGGACAAACTCGATTGTCATTATGCTTCCGGCGGAATTGTCGGGATAGTTCAGAAACTGATTTATAAGCTTTCTCTTTGATTCGTCAGCATTCTTTAAAACCCTTGTTACAAGGTTTGCGGGCAGCTCCGAAAGAAAATCGACGGTATCGTCGATGTACATCTCGTCTACGATGTTTCGTATTTCGTTGTCACTGATTGACTTTATAATATGTTCCTGCAGGTCAGAGTCCATATAGCTGAAGGCCTCTGCCGCATTGTCCTTTGTAAGCAGACGGAACACAAGCAGTTTTTTTTCATCGGGCAGAAGCTCAAAAAACTCTGCCTGGTCGAAAGAATTTAGCTCGTTGAGCTCATCTTTGAGTTCCTTTATCCTATTGTTATTAAGCAGTTCCAAAAGCTGATCATACAGCTTGTCCAAATCGTCCAATTTACACACCCCTGTTTCTTATATGCAATAAAAAAGCCCCTGCTGTGACAGTAAAGGCTGTAAGGGTACGGTATAGGACATGGACATCGGCGGCTTGCCGAAGGATTATGATGATATGCCGAATGAATTTTTACAGTCTTTACGCGGCTTTATAGCGTCTGTGATACATAACGGAACATCGTCCGAATAACCGGTATTATCCATAAAAATTCACCCCCATCAAAGAGTAGTGCGTCAAGGCGCACTGAAATCCTAATATCAGTATATGACTTTTAAAAGTGTCCGTCAAACATATTTTTTGTTAATTCCGCATAAAGTGTCAATTAATTTAAATCACTGAAAAACGGTCAAAAAAATCCGGCAGCCGAAGCCGCCGGAAAAATTTTTACTTTTTGAATACATCTGTTTTGTCTGTATTTTCCCAGGGAAGATCCAGGTCGCTGCGTCCGAAGTGACCGTAAGCAGCTGTCTGCTTGTAGATGGGTCTTCTGAGGTCGAAGTTCTTGATGATAGCAGCAGGTCTTAAATCAAAGTTGTCCTGAACAAGCTTTGTTATTTCCTCATCGGAAATCTTGCCTGTGCCGTATGTGTTAATAAGAATTGATACGGGTTTAGCAACGCCGATAGCGTATGCAAGCTGAACCTCGCATTTTTTAGCGATACCGCTGGCAACGATGTTCTTTGCTACATAACGTGCGGCATAGCATGCTGAACGGTCAACCTTTGTGGGGTCTTTGCCTGAGAAGGCTCCGCCGCCGTGGCTTGCATATCCGCCGTAGGTGTCAACGATTATCTTTCTGCCTGTAAGTCCGCTGTCACCCTGGGGTCCGCCGATAACGAAACGTCCTGTGGGGTTGATGTAGTATTTTGTCTTGTCACTTAAAAGCTCGGCAGGGATAACAGCCTTGATAACATGTTCAATCATGTCGTTTCTTATCTGCTCCTGTGTAGCTTCGGGGTCATGCTGTGTTGAGATAACTACTGTGTCTACAGCTACGGGCTTGTCATCCTCATATACTACTGTTACCTGAGCCTTTCCGTCGGGTCTGAGGTAATCGAGAGTTCCGTTTTTACGAACCTCAGTAAGTCTTCTTGTGAGCTTGTGAGCAAGGTAAATGGGCATGGGCATAAGCTCATCTGTCTCATCGCAGGCGAAACCGAACATCATACCCTGGTCTCCTGCACCTGTATCAAATTCGCTTGTATCCTCGCCTGTCTTGTGCTCGAGAGCCTTGTCAACGCCGAGGGCGATGTCGGGAGACTGTCCGTGGATAGATGTGATAACGGAGCATGTGTCGCAGTCAAAGCCGTATTTTGCTCTGTCATAGCCTATCTCTCTTACTGTTTCTCTTACAATCTTTTCGATGTCAACATAAGCCTTTGTTGTAATTTCGCCCATTACGAATACAACGCCTGTTGTTGTAGCTGTCTCGCATGCTACTCGTGACATGGGATCCTGTTCAAGAAGTGCATCAAGCACTGCGTCTGAAATCTGGTCACACATTTTATCGGGATGTCCCTCTGTAACGGACTCCGATGTAAATAATCTTCTTGCCATAATAACATTCCTTTCTGTTGTAACGGGAGGGAAAAGAAAAAGCCCCGCAGGGCTTTAAATTCTATAAAACTTATCTTCCGCAGCAAGCTGCGGGGGAATTGGCACCGTGCATATGCCGGTTGCCGGGTTTCACAGGGCCCTGTCCCTCTACCTCTCTTGATAAGATATTTTTCAATTTATTAAAGTTATACAATACCTATATCGCTTTGTCATTACCCAAATAGCGCCTTTTGTCCAATTGGTACTACTTATCGCAGGTCTTCGTTATTTTTGAGAAGACGTTTGTAGAAGAAGCCTGTTGAATAGAGGGCCGCCGCAGGATTATGTACAAGTACCTTGTCCTTTACAATCATGGTAGTGCAGGGCGCTTCAGAATATTTGTAGAATATGGAGTCATGGCCTACGCAAAGACCGAGTACTATATTCAAATCAGTCTTTTCATCATTGAGTATTTTTGCCTGAAGGGCAGGATTGCATACGTTTACTCCCGTCTTTTCGCAGTCAGCATACAGACCGATTGCCGTCTTTGGCGTTGTGCCCGCCTTGCAGGTTACACCGAACACCTCAAAGCCGTGTATTCTCAGTATTTTCGCAAGGGTATTGGCCTCGTTTATAAGGGCGGCGCAGTTGGCTATGCCGAGCTTTTTTGCCCCAAGCTTTCTGGCGAACATTATTGTTTCCTCAACCCTTGTAAGCTTGCCGAAGCCCTCGTATTCTACCTCGCCTGCGGCTATGGCAAGGGCATGGGTCTCGGGGTCGTCATAGCAGGCCATTGCTTCTTTGTACTGGTCGGCCTTCATGTTGACGGAAACGCAGTATTCGGGAAATTCTCCCGCCATTGTGTGACAGTTTATAGCGCTGCAGTCGGCGCAGCTTTTACAGTGTTCCACAGTATCACTCCTTATGTATTAAAAAATAACAAAAACTGCAAAAAGTATATCATATATTTCCTTTGGGTTCAACGGTTTGAAGGGCACACGGCGAATAGGAATGGAGATGTCCGAATATATTTGAACACGGGAAATATTCGCTTGACGGTGGCAGATATTTCTGATATAATCGGTCGCAATAAGGGAGTAGTCGGCGCTGGTGCGTGACGAAGTCAACATACTGAAACATATGTTTCTGGCTTTGTATTAAATGACGAGACTTATCTGTCAGCGGCAGATAGGCCTCGTTTTTTTCCGCCGTTGACCCACACACAACGGAAGGGAAGGTTTAAGATGAGTTTAGCGGAAATGTTTATACTTGCAGTGGGACTGGCAATGGATGCCTTTGCGGTATCGATATGCAAGGGGCTTTCACTCGGCAGGACAAGACTTGGTCACTGTGTCACAGCGGGAGTTTATTTCGGAGGCTTTCAGGCACTTATGCCGCTTGTGGGATATTTGCTCGGCATAAGGTTTCAGGTGCTTATACAGAGCATAGACCATTGGATTGCCTTTGTACTCCTTTTTATAATCGGCTTCAACATGATAAGAGAAGCAAGGGAGGAAGAAGAATGCTCTGCCGCTATGGATTTCAGGGCAATGCTTCCTTTAGCGGTGGCAACAAGCATTGATGCGCTGGCAGTAGGTGTCACCTTTGCTTTTCTTAATGTGGACATAGTTCCGGCGGTTACTTTTATAGGCGTTGTCACATTTGTGATGTCAGCCGCCGGCATAAAGATAGGAAGCGCCTTCGGTATACGATATAAGGCGAAGGCGGAGATATTGGGCGGAGCTGTCCTGATATTGATGGGACTGAAAATTTTGCTTGAACATCTCGGCTTTCTGTCTTAAAATGTATTAAAGGCATATATATTATGCAGAACAATAAAAGACTCTTTTATATGAGGGAGTAATTCCGCACAATGGGCGGGATAGATCAACAGCACTGGCGATAAGCCTGGTCTATCCGTAAAGAATGAGACTCATGTACAAACAGAATGTGTTTGTATACGGGTCTTTTTTGTTGGAAATATTATGGATAGCGGGAGCGAATACAGGAGGTAAAGGAATGAAAGAGTATTTATCTGAAATTAAACAGGTACTGGAAGAACAAAAAACCAATGACAGCGGACTTTCTTCCAAAGAGGCCGCCGACAGACTGGCAGAGCATGGCCTCAATAAGCTGGCAGAGGGAAAAAAGGAGTCCACGTTCCACAAGTTTTTAACAGAGCTTAAGGACCCTATGATTATCATACTTATTGCGGCGGCAATAATATCGGGAATAACATCGTCCTATTCGGGCGAATCCCCCGCTGATACGGTTATCATTATGGTTGTTGTAATAATAAATGCCGTTTTGGGCGTGGTACAGGAAAATAAGGCCGAGAGAGCCATAGCGGCCCTTCAGGAGATAGCCGCCGCCACCAGCAAGGTAATGCGTGACGGAAAACAGATAACGGTAAAAAGCGAGGAGCTTGTACCCGGCGATGTGATTGTGCTTGAAGCGGGAGATGCGGTGCCTGCGGATGCCCGTATAATCGAGTGCGCCAGCATGAAGGTGGAGGAGGCTGCCCTGACGGGTGAGTCTGTGCCCGTAAACAAGCTGATAAATGCTTTGAGCCTCGGAGATGAAAAGGATATACCTCTGGGAGACAGAAAAAATATGGTGTATATGGGCTCTACCGTTGTATACGGCAGAGGCAGAGCAGTTATATGCGCCACAGGCATGGATACGGAAATGGGTAAGATTGCCACAGCCCTTACAGAGGCCAAGAATGAGGAAACACCCCTGCAGAAAAAGCTTAATCAGCTCAGCAAAATACTCAGCCTGCTTGTAATAGGTATATGTATAGTCATATTTGCCATAGATATATTCAGATATTATCCCAACTTAAGCGGTGAAACTCTCCTTGATACGTTCATGGTGGCTGTAAGCCTTGCGGTTGCCGCCATACCCGAAGGACTTGCCGCCGTTGTGACAATAGTGCTTTCCATAGGCGTTACGAATATGTCAAAAAGAAACGCCGTAATAAGAAAGCTTACTGCCGTTGAAACCCTCGGCTGCACCCAGGTAATATGCTCTGATAAGACAGGAACCCTTACCCAGAACAAGATGACGGTTGTGGAGCATTTCACCGATGACGTTAAGGAACTGGCTCTTGCTATGGCTCTTTCATCTGACGCTCAGCTGGATGGAGAGGAAGCAGTCGGCGAGCCCACGGAATGTGCCCTTGTCAACGATGCCTTTAAAGAGGGTATGCCAAAGACTGAGCTTATGAAGGAATACCCCAGAATAGGCGAGGCTCCCTTTGACTCTATGAGAAAAATGATGAGCACTGTTCACAAAAAGAGTGACGGAACCGTTGTGCAGTTTACAAAGGGCGCTCCCGATGAGGTGCTGAAATGCTGTGAATATGCTCTTATAGACGGAAAACAGGTACAGCTTACCGAGGAGGTAAGACAGAGCATACTTAATGCCAATAAGGCTATGGCGGACAAGGCTCTGCGTGTACTCTGCGGCGCTAAACGTGTATGGGACAAAGAGCCGGAAAGCTATGAGCCGTCATATCTGGAACAGAGCCTCTGTTATATCGGTCTGTCGGGAATGATAGACCCCATACGTCCCGAGGTAAAGGACGCCATTGTGGAGTGCAAGGAGGCAGGCATACGCCCCGTTATGATAACGGGTGACCACAGGGACACAGCCGTTGCCATTGCCATGCAGTTAGGCATCATATCTTCGCCGGACGAAGCCATAACAGGCGCACAGCTCAATGAAATATCCGATGAGGAGCTCAGCCGCTCCATTGAAAAATATTCGGTATACGCAAGGGTACAGCCCGAGCACAAGGTGCGCATAGTAAATGCATGGCGCTCCAAGGGCTATATAACTGCCATGACGGGTGACGGAGTAAATGACGCACCGTCCATAAAGAGTGCCGACATAGGCGTCGGCATGGGTATAACGGGAACGGACGTTACAAAGAATGTTGCCGATATGGTGCTTGCGGATGATAACTTTGCCACGATAGTTTCGGCGGTAGAGGAAGGCAGACGTATTTACGACAACATCAGAAAAGCCATACAGTTTCTGCTGTCGGCCAATCTGGCAGAGGTGCTTGCCATATTCGCCGCTACTATAATGGGCTTTGTAATACTCGAACCCGCACACCTGCTTTGGATAAATCTTATAACCGACTGTTTCCCTGCCATTGCTCTCGGTATGGAACACAGCGAAAATGACATAATGAAGCGTGCGCCCAGAAATGCCGATGATGGTATTTTTGCAGGCGGCATGGCTTTTGATATAGCCTTCCAGGGACTGATAATAACATTGCTTACACTGGCG
>JAQXNZ010000184.1 GCA_029098265.1 Clostridia bacterium
AAGGGCAGGTGCCGCTAACGGTATAGTTACCCACGCTCCTCTCCATCTTAGCAGACTCGGCGAATATACAGAGCATATCGCTCCCGATGTGCTTGTGCTTCCGATGACGCCGCCCAACGAGCAGGGCTATTGCAACATAGGTCCTGCAGGCTATGCCGCCGCAGCAATAAAATGCTCAAAGAAAATAATTGCTCAGATAAACAGCCATATACCCCGTGTATACGGCTCAACCCACGATATACATGTAAGCGATATTGCGGCATTTGTGGAGCACGAGGATCATTCGTATATGCCGCCCTCTGCCGAGCCGTCGGAAACAGATAAAAAAATAGCCTCCTACATACTGGAGCGCATACCCGACGGAGCCTGCATACAGCTTGGTATAGGCGGAACAGCCAATGCCGTCGGCTTCGGTCTTAAGGACAAAAAACACCTCGGTGTTCACAGCGAGATGTATACGGATTCTATGGCATATCTTCAGAAGCTGGGCGTTATAGACAACAGCCGCAAGACATTTATGCCCGGTCGTTCCGTTGCAGGCTTTGCTTTCAATACAGAGCTTACAAACAGCTTCATAAACAATAATCCGAAGGTATTCTTCGAGCCATACCATGTTGTAAACAATATACAGAGTATTGCCGCAAACGACAATATGGTATCAATCAATACAACCCTCTCCGTTGACCTGACAGGCCAGCTTTGCTCCGAAAGCATCGGTATGAAGCAGTATTCGGGCTCAGGCGGACAGGTGGACTACATAAGGGGTGCAACGCTGTCAAAGGGCGGTATGTCCTTTATAGCAATGTCCTCTGTGGCAAATACCAAAAACGGTCCTGTGTCAAAGATATGTCTTTCGCTCGCTCCCGGCAGTATCGTTACTACTCTCCGAGCAGAAACAATGTATGTCGTTACGGAATACGGCTGTGTCAACCTGCAGTTCTGTGATGTACCCACAAGAGCAAAGAAGCTGATAAGCATTGCACATCCAGATTTCAGGGACGAGCTTACGTTTGAAGCGAAAAAATACGGACTCTTATATTAAGCGGCGGAGCCGCTAAGTTGAAATCCTTTGGGGGATTTCAACTTGATATTGGCACTAAAACAAAAAATTCCTAATGAAATTTTTTGTTTTAGATTGGTATATTCGATATGTATTGACCCCGTCGAAAATGAATTTCGGCGGGGCTTACTTTTGTTGAAAAGCCAAGAGGGGACTTTATTGAGAGTACTCTTTTTTTACATAAGCGAACGCAGGGGAGCTTTGCCCACCTGCGTCAATATACCTATGAATAAACCAATCTAAAGTCAAAAGTTTCTGTGGGAACTTTTGGCTTTAGCTCCGAACAAGCCAAAAACCTGTTTTTGGCTTAAGGGCTACGCCCGTAACCAGTTTTTCAGATAATACTCTTTCTTCTCGGCAAAGTTCTCGTTTTTATCCCTGTATTCCGCATTGTCGATGATGTCGGCTATGGTTCCGCACATTACCTTGACCGTATTGACATAGCAGTTTTCTCTGTCGGCTATTTTGAAGCTGTCGCTGTGGAATATACCGTCTATTCCCGCAAAGCCGAACTGTACCGTAGGCACAAGGAAGCCTAAGTCTCCCACGTCTCCCGAAGCGCTGGATACGACATTTTCCTCTATCATTTCTTCATCGCAGAGCAGAAGCATATTGTTTTTAACGGCTTTGTTCAGCTTTTTTGACTGTTTAAGTGGCATATATCCCGTTGTGTTCTCTATCTCATAGCCCAGCTCCAGCGCCTTGGCGCAATGCTCAATACAGCCGTCCACCCTCTTGTCCGCATAGGTCAGCGTATCTATGTCATTGGCACGCACATAGGTTTCAAGCACAGTCCTGTCGGGTATTATGTTTACACTGCCGCCCGGCTCGGTTATGACAGGATTTATTTTAACTCCTGCCTCGGGGGCAAACTGGTCCTTAAGCAGGGCAATGGCGTTTTCGCAGAGCACGGCGCCGTGCAGTGTGTTTCGTCCCAGGTGGGGTGCCGCACCCGAATGGGATGCCTGTCCCGTAAACACCGCTTTTTTGGCCGTAAAGCCTGCCAACGTGGAGTTTATGTCAAACAGCTTGTCCCTGCTGCCGTTGGCATGGGCTGAAAGCACACAGTCCACTCCGTCAAAATATCCCTCGGCTATCATGTGCTGTTTTCCCGAGCGGTATTTTATTCTGCCCTCGGCTATGAGCCTGTCTCTGTACTCAAAGTCGATAAATTCCTCCGCAGGGGTGAATATAAGGCTTACGGAAACACCGCTGCCCTCCAGCATATTCGTTTTCTTTATTATTTCAGCCGCCGCCAGTGCGATTGTTGTCTGTATGCTGTGTCCGCAGGAATGTATCTGTCCCGTGAAGCCCTTGCCCGGCAGTGCATCCATATCGCATACAATGGCTATGTTGTAGTCTTTTCCGTCGCCTATGACTGCCTTTATGCCTGTTTCCGCAATACCCGACTCATACTCTATGCCCAGCCTGTCCAGTTCACCCTTTATTATTTCAGCTGTTTTAAACTCCTTGAAGCCCAACTCCGGGCAGTCAAACAGTCTGTCGCCCAGTGCCTTAAAGCTTTCTCCGTTTTCGTCTATGGTCTTGAAAATATACTTTTTGTCCGTCATTATTCAGCCTCCCGCCATTCCAGCTTTAATCCCACACCGACCTCTGTCACGCTGATGCTTCTGTCCATTTCGGCCTTTACCTTAAAGGATGTGCAGTGACAGGGATACAGTTCTTTGGGATTTTCTTTTTTTATAAAATCTATGGTCTGTCTGCTTCTTTCGTCCGTTTCAAACAGGTGCATTCCGCCTATTATGCCGATTACACGTTCACAGCGGCATACCTGCTTTGCCCTCTCAATTATATTGCATATCCCCGAATGGGAACAGCCCGTAACAATATATATTCCGTCTTCGGTCATACAGGCAAGCGCGCTGTCGTCCATTATGCTGTCTCCCGTCTCTTTGCCGTCTTTGACCGCCGTGCCTATCTCATAACGCTTTTCATGCACAGACGGTATTTCTCCGAGGAATATAATATTATCCGTTATTTTAACAGGCCTGTCGGTAAGTCTCATATCAAATTTATCGGATACCTCCGCCTCGGAAATGGGACAGCCTATATCAAGCCCCTCAAAGCTGCGTTTAAGAAAAACATCGGGATGGGCTGTAAATATCGGTCTGCCCGTAAACTCTGTTTTCATCAGCTCCGTCAGTCCGCCCGTATGGTCGTTGTGTCCGTGGGAAATGACCACATCGGTCAGTTCCTCAAGGTGTATTCCCATTGCCTCGGCATTTTTGATAAAGGCGCCGCTGTAGCCTGCGTCAAAAAGTATTTTTCTGCCGCCGTCCTCAATGTAATAGGATACCGCCGGTTCACCCAGATAATATCGGTCTATATATGTATTGTTGTCTATAAGTACAGTAAGCTTCAAGCAAAATCACCGCCTAAACAAATCAGGCAGGTTGGGATTATCCCCTTCCTGCCCTTATAATTATATTACTTATCCTGTTTAATTTCAACAACCTCGGCATTTACCACGTTCCGCCTTACGCTTTCTA
>JAQXNZ010000185.1 GCA_029098265.1 Clostridia bacterium
CGCAATTTAAGCTGTTGCCTCTCCCCAAGGTATTAGCGCTCGCCAGAGCGCAAAGGGCAACCACTCGGAGAGTGGAAAAACTTAAATTCGAAGCCGAGGCTTCAAAAAACATTTTTAAGTAACTTTAGTTGCGATAAACTAAAATTTAACCTTCTTAATCAATTGAACCTTTTCATCCCGCCCCATAAGTTCATAATATTTGCACCAAAGGTCAACCGATTGAAGCGGTATTTTTTTACCATCCAAATCTAAGTATTCAACAATTTGATTCGGCAGCAGCGAACAGTCATATATTTTTCCATCATTAACAATGGCAAATCCTGCTATAATGTCAATCTCCACACCCGATACAACATATTGAAGGAATGCTTTTGATTTATATTTATCGTTTGGTATCGACGGCTGAAGTTCTCCTTTTAAAGCTTTCATAATTGCTTTAACCTGTTCAACGTTTTCATCTGCCACCAAAATATCAATATCGTTAACAGTCGTTGTGATACCTTTAAAGTAAAGAAGCATGGATGCTCCCAGTGACCAGGTTATCCCTGCCCGATTAAATTTTGCCGATATACTTTTCAGAACATCAATTTTCTCAGTCAAATCCATAAATAATACCCCTCTGATCCTTGAAACTACAGAAGTTTAAGCTGTCAACATTTTCAGTAAATTGTAACTGTACTTATTTGTCATTTCTGACTCTCGTTATTCCCATATATATTTTAAAGCCAACTATTCCGAATATAATGCCAAACATCGCTCCTGCGATAACGTCAGTAGGAAAATGCACATAGAGATACAGCCTCGAAAAGGCTATTATGACAGACAGCACCGCCGCAGGCTTCCAGTATTTACAGCCTGTTTTATACATGGCGCATACCGCCGTAAAGGATGCCGCCGTATGTCCCGAGGGGAACGAATAGTCCACCTGTTTAGGTATCAGCAGGGTCACAGCTGTATTTATGTCGTAGGGTCTTGTTCTGGCCACTATGGGCTTTATGAGCATGTTGCAGAAAACAAGGTCAACGATAAGGGCGACAGCCATTACTATACCCGTTGTCCTGTATTTTTTCGAAATGAGGAATATTATCGTAAGCGCTATCCATATAATGCCCGCATTGCCGAGGGTCGTAATCCTAGGCATCAGAAAATCCAAAAGGCCGCATCTTATATGCTCCTGTATAAAATCAAGCATCGCAAATTCCCAGTTCATGCTTAAAGTACCTTCTTTCCGAATATTAAAAAAGCTGTCCACAGACAGCAAATATCATTTACAGTATTATATTAAAGGATCCATGCGCCCATTCCTTGTCTGCCTCCTCTGCGCGTTACCTGATTCATCAGCTCGGACCAAGCGACCTCGTGGCACATAGAAATGACCGCTTAGTGCTGCTTCCTTCCGAATCTGACACGGTTCACGGGTTCCTATTGCACAAGACTCAATCTTCAACACCGAATCCACAGGGCAGCCGCAAAGGAAAACAGCCGCAGAACGGGCATCACCCCCACTGTAGCGGATTGTGGGTACAGGGCGCCGCTGCCTCCCCGGCTAGCATGGAAAATTTATAAAACACATATTGTGTTTTTCCCATATCAAAGTGCTCAATTATTATAATCTATAATCTATACTATTGTCAAGGACTGCATTTTTGAATATAATGTAATAATATCAAAGTGTCGACGAAGTCGACACTAAGTCGAAAACAGGTTTTCGACTTGTTTAAATTAATGTATGAATGGCTATTCCGGCGGCCGCTGGCCTTGAAACACGCCATTCTCCTCGGCGGAAGTGAATTCCGCCTGCGGATTCCATTTGGAAAACCCTTCGTTTTCCAATCCTTTCCGCACTAAAATCTAGTTTATCTACATACTGATAATATATTTTTTAAAGGAATAAAAAACTTTTTATATTATAGAAAGAGGGATAAAGTTGAATAAACTGACAGTTGCAGTCATATTCGGCGGACAGTCATCGGAGCATGAAGTTTCAAGAGTATCCGCCTCATCAATAATATCAAATCTCGACCCAGAGAAATATTATGTTATTCCCGTGGGCATTACAAAGTCCGGAAAATGGATGATATATAACGGCCCCGTCGAAAACATCAAAAACGGCGAATGGGAAAAGTTCGGCACTCCTGCCATACTCAGCCCAGATGCCTCGCAGAAGGGTCTGCTTAAGATAGTAGGCGGAAAGGTAAAGCTTATACCCATAGATTTGGCGTTCCCGGTGCTTCACGGCAAATACGGCGAGGACGGCACAATTCAGGGACTTTTTGAGCTGGCTCAGATACCCTATGTGGGCAACGGCGTTCTTTCCTCCAGCGTATCAATGGACAAAGCATTTACAAAAATAATCGCCAAAAGCGCCAAAATACCCCAGGCAAAGTATGTCGAGGTAAGAACCGACGGCCTTAAGAGAATAAAGACAACAGCGGCAAAGATAGAAAGGAAGCTCGGCTATCCCTGCTTCGTAAAGCCTGCCAATGCAGGTTCCTCGGTAGGTATTACAAAGGCACACAATAGGGATGAGCTTATCGAGGGTCTTAAGCTTGCGGCTGTACACGACAGCAAAATAGTTGTTGAAAAAGCCATTGTCGGCAGAGAGATAGAATGCGCGGTTCTCGGCAACGGAAGCAATATACAGGCCTCCTGTGTGGGCGAAATACTTGCTGCCGCCGAGTTCTATGACTATGACGCAAAATACAACAACTCCGAGTCAAAGACAGTTGTTCCCGCCGATATTTCTCCCGAAAAGCAGGACGAAATAAGAAACATGGCAATAAAGGTATTCAAGGCGGTAGACGGAAACGGTCTTGCCAGAATCGACTTCTTCGTTGAAAAGGATACGGAAAACGTAATCTTCAATGAGCTTAACACCCTTCCCGGCTTTACGCCTATCAGCATGTACAGTATGCTCTGGGCCGCCTGCGGAAAACCCATAGGCGAGCTTCTCGATGAGCTAATTGACCTTGCCCTTGAAAGATTCGGCGTAAAATGATTGGAGGAAGCAGCATGGATAACAGACCCATCGGTATATTCGATTCCGGTGTAGGCGGACTGACTGTTGCCAAGGAAATAATAAAAACTCTGCCCAATGAAAATATAGTGTATTTCGGAGATACCGCAAGGGTTCCCTACGGCGACAAGTCTAAGGACGTGGTTACGAAATACTCCAAGCAGATTGTGCGCTTTCTTCTTACCAAAGACGTAAAGGCAATTATAGTTGCCTGCAATACGGTTTCGTCAAACTCTTTAGATGATTTAAGAAGCGCCTTTGATGTTCCCATACTGGGCGTTGTGGAGCCCGGTGTAAAAAGCGTTATAAATACAACCAAAAATAAAAAAGTAGGCATAATCGGCACCGAGGCCACCATAAGAAGCGGCATGTACACAAAGCTTATACACAGAGCAGACAGCAGTATCGAGGTATTCTCAAAGCCCTGTCCCCTCTTTGTTCCCCTTGCCGAGGAGGGCTGGTATGATAACGAGGTGGCAAAAATAACCGCCGGCATATATCTCAACGAGCTTATCTGCTGCGGCATAGATACACTGCTTCTGGGATGTACCCACTACCCTTTGCTTAAGCAGTGCATAGGCGAAACCATCGGTGAGGCCGTAAAAATAGTCGACCCTGCCAAAAATACAGCCGAGAGCCTTAAAGAAATACTTGCCGAAAGGGATATGCTCAATGACGGCAGCCAAAAGACTACAAACGTTTTTTATGTAAGCGATATAACAAACAAGTTTGAAAAGATATGTCTCAAAACTCTGAAAAGGACATATACACCGGCTAAAATTGATATAGAAAAGTATTGAAACCAAATTAGTTTTATAAGCACATAAAAACAGCTGCTACAACCTGAAAAGGGGTTCGGCTTATTGCCGACTCAGTCGGCATAAAAAGAGTGCCGGCAGAGCCGACACTCTCCGCAGGAGTCTTACTCCCGCAAAACAATAAGGGGAAGAAGTAGAAAGGATGCTGCCGTTTGGGGGATAAACAGCATCCTCAGTCCTATTGTTTCCCCATGAATATTTTTTATTCACAGAAGGATAATATTAAGTACAACAGATAAATGAAAGGAGATAAACAATATGATAAAAGTAATAACAGCGGATACATTTGAATCTGAAGTTTTAAAGTCAGAGCTTCCCGTCCTTGTTGATTTCTTTGCCACATGGTGCGGACCCTGCAAAATGGTGGGCCCCGTGCTTGAAAAGCTCTCGGACGACTATGCGGGAAAGGTAACTTTCGCAAAGCTTGATATTGATAAGGCAGAAGCACTCGCAATAAAATACAGCGTATTCAGCGTACCTTCAATGCTCGTTTTCAAAAACGGTGAAGAAGCAGGCAGAATAGTAGGCGCGCTTCCTCCCACTGAAATATCCAGAAAAATAGACGAATACATTAACAAATAAAACGGACATAAATTTAAAAGGGCGTCTCCGAAATGCCGTATCGGCACATAAGGACGCCCTTTTAAACCCCAATTTTATTTAATTCAGCTTACTCGGAAACTTTTAAATTCGCAAGCTTTGCCATTTCAATAATAGATTCCTTAGAAACCTTTTTGCCCTTATATTCAATAAGGTCATCCATACTTCCGGTAAATATATCAGCCGGTTCGTACTTCTTTAAAATAATTCTTTCATCATCAACAAAAATTTCAAGAGTATCCCTCTCATTAATATCGAGACTCCTTCTCAGCTCGATAGGAAGCACTATACGTCCAAGCTCGTCTACTCTTCTCACTATGCCTGTTGACTTCATCTTCTCTCCTCCTAACACAACCCAATGGTTTTAAATCTTATCGCAATAATGATACCAGTTGACGAACTTTTTGTCAATATTTGTAGCAATATTTATATTTTTTCCTTGAAAATCATTTTCAAAATAAAATATTATATACAAAACATTAAGGTGTTGATTTGTCATCAATAGTATATGGTTTACAATGCTGGTCATCGGCATAGTTTTATCCCTGGCCGGCGGCGACCCGAGCCTTGTAACCTCTGCAGCAATGGACGCCGGAAAGGAAGCAGTAAACATAGCCCTCACCATGTGCGCCGTTGTGCCGATATGGTGCGGAATGATGAAAATAGCCGAAAAAACAGGTCTGTTAAATGCTCTCACAAGGCTTATGTACCCTATAATAGGCAGGCTTTTCCCCGAAATACCTGCAGGACATGCGGCTCTGGGACATATAAGCGCCAATATCGCCGCCAACATATTCGGTCTCGGCTGGGCGGCTACTCCGTCGGGCATAGCGGCTATGGAAAGCCTTTCGGAGCTTAACGGTCACAGGGATACTGCATCTAAATCAATGTGCATGTTCATGGTCATAAACATGTCCTCGGTACAGCTTATAACCGTCAGCATACTGGCCTACCGGCTCGAATACGGCTCCTTATCGCCCGAAGCCGTTGTATTTCCCGGTATAATAGCCACGACCGTTTCCACCGCTGTCGGCATAGTCTGTGTCAAGCTTGCGGAAAGGTGTGTCCGCCGATGAATATAATAAATTACATATCCCAGTCCATACTGCCGCTGCTGTTTCTGATTATAACACTGTACGGCATATTATCGGGCGGCGAGCTGTACTCTGCCTTTGTTGAGGGTGCGGCGGAGGGACTTAGAACCGTATTTTCCATTCTGCCGTCCCTTATGGGTCTGCTTATGGCTGTGGGAATATTCAGGGCATCGGGTGCAATGGATATGCTCATATCCCTTTTATCGCCCATAAGCCGTCTGACAGGCTTTCCCGAGGAGCTTATGTCGCTGGGTACAGTCAAAATGTTTTCCTCCTCGGCGGCAGTGGGTCTTCTGCTTGATATATTCAAAAGCTTCGGCCCCGACTCCATAAAGGGTATGGCGGCGTCGATAATGATGTCCTGTACAGAAACGGTGTTTTATACACTCAGCATATATTCCGCCGCCGCAGGGGTAAAAAAGACCCGATATACGGCTTTATGCGCCGTAACAGCCAATATTTCGGGCATAGCTGTCTCATATATGCTCACTCTTTTCCTTTTCTCCAAATAATTGAATTTTCATCCCATATATGATATTATAAAATGTATTATATTAATGGGGTGGTACTATGCATTTCAAAAGAGCCTGCATATTCATTGCGGCTTTGATGCTCTGCGGCTGTTCCTCCGCTTCCGACGGAGACGGCTCACAGGCGTTTTCAATTTCGGAGGAAAAGGAAAGCTCATATTCTGCACAGATAGAATCAGCAATGAACTCATTCTACTGGAGATATGATTCGGACTCGTTATCCTATAACAGCGGAACAGTTCCCGAGGATGAGTACAGTCTGGAATGTTCTGCCCGGAGCGGCTATAATCTGGCTTCCGAAAAAGGGCATGACTGTATAGTTGCCACAGCGGATTTGCTATACTTCAACAGAGAAATTGCGGGAACCGTATATTTTTATTTTACGGGCAACGACCTTGCGGGACTTTATTATATACCGTCAGGCTCGGATGAGCCATGCAGTATGCATGTCAGAAACGCATATCTTGTATCATCTCCGTTTACTTCTGCGGAAACCGATGCCGAAGAAGCCGAATATACGGTAAAAAGCACTTCCCGCATATCATCAGAGGGAATATTTGATACGGTGACTTTGGACGGTGTATCCTATTGCATACTTACGGACGGTATCAGCCTGACAATCACCGAAGGAGCTTCGGAGTCTTACTTCAGAACCCGCAAGGAAATTGATTTTTCCCGGGACGGGCTTTTGCCTGTTTCGGCGGTATTCATAAACGGCACTACGGAAATGGCTGTACTCTACGGTGTGGAAACCTATTCCGAGGAGGGCGCCGTACCCATAACCGTTCCGCAGAAAATAGTTTTCTTTGACAGTGATTTCAATATAACCGAAAGCGAGATAATAACCGACGGCAGCGACGTTTATTCCGTCGGCTATGACAGCGGCTGTCTGCTTGTGGCAAGAAGCCGTTCCATAGACAGCTATCCTCTGACGGGCACTGCGGCAGGTGCTAAAGAAGCCAGCTATTATGTAGGTAAATCCGTAACGGGAATGAAGATAACCGACCTGGACGGAGACGGCGAAACCGAATTTATATTCACCGACGGAATGGATATTTTTATATTCCACAGAGTAAACTCTGTATTCAAATGTGTATGGAGCACCCATTTATCCATAGAAAGCTTTGAAAAATATATCTACACAGGAGATTTGAACCATGACGGTATAGAGGAAATATATGTATTCGATTCAACGGGAACAACCTCAAAATATGAAATAGGCGAAAATGGTCTGTATACAAGCAACGAGAATATAGATTACGGTCAGAGATACCATGTTGCCGACTTCAACGGCGACGGTGCCGACGATTGCCTTATTATAAGCGGTGCCGACGTTAACACCCAGGAGCTTAGGATTTTTAACGGCTGAAAGGACGATTGATTTGGACGAAGAAATTATGGAAAAAACGCCTGAGGAGCTTGCCGACGAGGCCTATATGCGTGAAGCAATAGCCGAAGCCAAGGCCGCCATAGACAGCGGAGAGGTTCCAATCGGCTGTGTCATAGTATTCGACAATAAAATAATCGGCAGGGGACATAATCTCAGGAACAGCAAAAAAAATCCCCTCTGCCATGCCGAAATATCAGCAATTAACGAGGCCGCAGGATATATAGGCGACTGGAGACTGGAGGACTGTACTCTCTATGTCACGGTGGAGCCCTGCCCCATGTGTGCAGGCGCCATAGTTCAGGCAAGAATACCGAGGGTGGTATTCGGCACAAGGAACGTCAAGGCGGGCTGTGCGGGCTCAATACTTAATATTCTTGACGAGCCCCGCTTCAATCATCAGGTAAGCATTACCGAGGGCGTTCTCAGAGAGGAATGTGCCAAGCCCATGAGCGAGTTTTTCAAGAGGTTCAGAAAAAGCGCACAGAATGCGGAACAGAATCAGTGATTTATTTTAAAAAGGGGCAGTCTGTATGAAAAATAGATTTTTACTTTTAATACTTTTAGTATGTTCTCTGCTTCTGACAGCCTGCGGCGGCATATATCTTGTAAAGGATAATGACGATTCTTTTATCGGTACAATTTCTGAAATATCAGAAACTGAAAACGGTATTGAAAGTATTATTATCCATACCGATGAAGCTGATGATATAGCTGTTACAATTGATAACAGAACATATTTTTGTTCATACGTTGAAGACATTGATGACTCAGAAGCATTGGGTCTGCTCAATGAGGGCGTTTCTGTAACAGTGTCTTGCGATGGCAGAAACGGCACTGTTAATGATAAAGACGGTAATAGTATAAAGGCTTACAGCGCATTAACTGTGGGTATTACAGAAATTCCGACAGACAGCAATTAATTCCATAATTATTTATAACTTAATAAGTACCTTAATAAAATCAGCGGCAGAATTCACTTCTGCCGCTGTCTGTTTACTAATGATATACCTAAATACCGAAGCAAAAAGTTTAAAAGGAACTTTTTGCTTCCTCACCGACAGTAAGTTGAAATCTTTCGAGATTTCAACTTAAGCGCTATGCGCTATCCAAATACATGCCGTCCTATCTGTAATTTTATCGGTATTGACCATATCCATTTTGATGTGGCTGTAGCCGGATTCCAGAAATACAGCGCCCCGTCCGTTGGGTCCCAGCCGTTTAAGGCGTCCTGGGCCGCCCTCAGTGCCGATTCACTGGGTGACAGGTTAATCTGCCCGTCCCGAACCGAGTCAAAGGCCCCGCTTTGATATACTACCTCGGCAACGGAATTGGGAAACAGCTCGCTTCTTACACGGTTGAGTACCACAGCGCCTATAGCTACCTGTCCCGTATAGGGCTCACCTCTGCCCTCACCGTTAATAACCGATGCCAGTATATACAAATCGTCCTCCTCAAATTCCTCTGTAGATATTCCCAGTCTGTTTAAGGTCTCGTTGCCGACTATACCGTCGGGCACAAGACCGTTGGCCGACTGAAAGCTGACCACCGCATAATATGTATTCTCGCCGAATATACCGTCCACATTGTCCGAGTAGTATCCCAAATCCTTCAGTCTCTGCTGTATCTGCGCCACGGTATTTCCGCTTGAGCCCCAATAATATACTGCCACTTCTGCCACCTCTCTTATTTTACATGTATATGAATATTCCGCAAAAACAGCCGAAGCGGAAATCAATATGACCAAAAACCATTTTTTCATTCCGATAAAGAAGTCCACCACTCCACTATCTTGAATTTCATTTCAGGCACGGCATTATCCGCTGAAAGCACAACAACCTCATATCCGTCCTCACTCAGCACCTCTTTGAGCATTTTGCTGTCCTTATACTCAACACCCTCACCGTTCAGGCAAAGGGGCGGATACATGACGCACCACCAGTTATGACCTTCGCCGCTGCCGATAATGACCCTGAGCGACAAATATTCTCCTGCAGGAAACACCGTATCGCCGTAATATCTGACGGGATAATTTTCTTCCGAAAGACTGACCGTTACTCCGTAGTCATAACCCTCCGCCGCAATGACCTTTTCCGTCGTATTCTTAATGTCCTCCGAATGGGAAGCCAGATATTTTTCCGCCTCGTCCCTGCTTTTGCAGTTTTCCATACCGTCATAGAGCAGCTCCAGTATGCTGTCCCTGACCTTGAGCTTCAACTGCTGGTCATATTCCTCATCGCTGTCGGCAAGCACATGAAACCTTATTACAGAATCCGATATTTCTCTGCTGACTCTTTCGGCATAGCTTTTTGTAGATATTCCCGCCGATATGATAATGCCGCATATAAGCGAAAGCGCAATTATTTTTCTGTCTCTTTTGATATATTCGATAAATTTCTTCATTATATGTATTCCTCCTTTATACTAAGGAGGATTGCCATATTTTTTTATTTTATAACGCCTGTGGAAATTATTCTGATGTCGGGCGAAATTATGACTTTTTTATCGCCGTAAAGCACACCCGTAAAGTCGGCATCAAGCTTTTGCGCCTTATTTATTGTATTTTCAATATTAGATTTTATTACTGTTTCAAGCTCCTCCGCATAATATTCCGTGCTTTTGCCGTAACCGCTTTCAAGAGTGCATTCGGCGTATATCTCTATTATTTTCAGCCCTTCCTGCTCATATATATCAATAGTCTCCTTCTTAACCACCGCTGTCACTCCGTCAAAGGTCACAGTCTCGCCCTTGGCTTCACCCTCCAGCCATTTTACGCCTGTCATGTCGTCATCGGTTATGTCCCCTGCATACTCTCCGTCATTTATGACCACGCCTCCCCTAAGGACAGTTTCACCGTTTTCTTCTCTTATGACAGGTATTATAAATGTATCATTTTCTCTCAGACTTTTTATAAGCCCCTCAAAATCTGTATACTCGTTCATATCCGAATCATAGCCGTTATTTCTGTAATAATCCCAAAGATACAGACCACCCCTGGTGTCATTGTTCATTACATTTTCAATGTTGAGCGCCGCCGCACCGTCAGAGGCAAACACAACAACCTTTGTATTTATGCCCTCCATACGCTCAATGTTATATACCGTTTCCGCCAGCTTTTCTCTGTCGGTTATTATGTCCCTGCCGAGCACTGCCGCCTTAAGCTGTCCGAAATATATTTCCTTGTCGGAATATTTATCGGCATCGGAACACATCTGCGGTATTGTATCGCCTATTACCGCCGTTGTTTTTTGTTCCTCGCTGTCGTTTCCGATATCGCTTTCCAGCTTTGCTTCGCCTACGGACAGTATATATTTACCCTCTCTGCCCGTTATATTAAGCTTTTCGGAAAGCTTCTTTCCCGCTTCTCCTCCGTCTATGCCCATTATCACCGCATATCGTCTGTCCTCGGTCTCCGTCTTGTCATAGCAGCCCGTCAACAGAAAGACGGCGTACAAAAACACAAGCATTTTTTTCATTTTTCACCGCCCGCCTTTCTGAACAGAATGCCGATAAGCGGCAGTAATGCCCCGAACAGCACAAGGCATATCGCTCCTGCCATGTATATAAGCCACAGCGCTTCCTCCGCCGTTTTCGGAACAAATGACATTGCAAAGGCCATTGCTCCGCCCACAGCCGAATATGCGCCGTTTTCGCCGAATATATTCCCAAATGCAAAAATGCCCAGTCCTACGGCGGAAAATACCGCCAGTATCCACAGCCGAAGCATAAAAACGTCCTGCTTATCCCCAAATATGAATTCAAGACTCACAGTATCCATAATATTAAGCGCAGGAAACGCCCTTGCGGCAGTGTCCGCCGCCCCGAACTTAACCAACGCTATCCACGCGAACAGTGCCGCCGCCAAAACCGCAATGACTGCCGCCGAAACGGCCTTGCTCCCTATTTTTTCTCCGTCGGTTCTCGGCAAAAGCACAAAAAGTGCCTGACCGCCGCCGAACAGAAAAGCGCTTTGCAGTCCGTTTGAAACACAGCATTGTCCCTGTCCTACAGCGCCGACGATTTCCCTGCCCTCGTCAAAAAGACACAGCACTGCCGCTATGACTGCGTTTACCGCCGCTATAACAAATATTATCTCTCCCGCTCTGCCTATGGTCTGTATTCCCAGAAATGCCGCATAAACCGCCGCTATGACAAATACCGCCGCCGTTATCCTGCTCGGAGTATCGGGCAAAAGATAAAGTACCACGGCACTGCACAGCAGTCTGATATTCATTCCCGTATAAAAAATCATACTGACCCCCGCCAGCACCGCAGAAATTTTCCGCATCAGCATACCCATTCTTTTGACCGCAAAGCTTATGAGACCACATTCGGCAACAATTATAACGCCGCCTGCAAGCATAGCGTATAAGCCGCCCGACAGCGAAGGCAGAGCAATCAGCGCTGTGGAAAATATCCACAGTATGAGAAGCGCCTGCATCTGTCTTGCGGAAATCCTGCTGTTGTCAAATATCATATTATCCTCTCCTTCTGTCAGGCCTTTCTCACCCTGTTTTTAACCGAGGCGAATATGGGTCTCCTTTTAAGCATGAACAGCGGCATTCTGACAATACTGTCCTTTAAATCGTCCCAGCCGTTTTCCGAAGCCGAACAATAGGGATACATATATGGTATTCCGAAGCTTTCCAGAGAACACAGATGCACAAGCGTAATCATTATTCCAATCCAGAAGCCGAACATGCCGAGCACAGCCGAAAGTGCCAGCACAGCATACTTCATCAGCCTTATGCCGTTAACCATCGGCTGATTGGGTATAACAAATGTACATATACCAGTCACTGCCGAAACTATGACCACCACAGGCCCGACGATGCCTGCATCAACCGCCGCCTGACCGATAACGATGCCGCCGACGATTCCCAGTGTTGAGCCTATGGGTGACGGAAGTCTGACTCCGGCCTCTCTCAGCAGTTCAAAAGCAATCTCCATGATGAACACCTCCGTCACAGCCGAAAATGGTACGTTTATCCTTGTGCCGGCTATTTTCAGCACCAGCTCCAGCGGCAGAATATTAGGATTATACAGTGTCAAAGCGATATAAAGCCCCGGCAGTGCCAATGCGATATAGGCCGCCGCATAGCGTATAAGACGGATAAAGCTCATTATCTCCCAGCGGTCATAATAGTCCTCCGCCGCCTGAAAAAATGTGTTAAGTGTCGAGGGAAGCATCAGCACCATTGGCGAATTATCCACCGCCACCGCAACTCTGCCCTCCAGCAGTGCCGCCGAAGCCTTATCGGGACGTTCTGTCATTTGCACCTGCGGAAAAGGCGACCACCATTTCCGTTCTGTCATCTGCTCGATGTAGCCTGCATCAAGAATGGCGTCAACATCTATGCGGTCAATGCTATTTTTAACCTTTTCAACAACACTTTCTCTGGCTATACCCTCCATGTACATGACTGCCACATCGGTTTTACTGCGTCTGCCGGCCTTTGTTCTGACAACTTTCAGCGATGTATCCCTTATTCTTCGCCGCATCAGAACCACATTTTTGCTGACGGACTCGGCAAAGGCGTCCTTGGGACCCTGTACGACCACCTCGTTTTCCGCCTCGGGAACTCCCCTTGTTGGCCAATTCTTTGTGGAAGCCACCAGTGCCCTGCTGTCGCCCTCGGCAAATATGACCGTATCGCCCAGCAGTATGGACGTTATCAGCTTTTCAAAATCCGTCTGCTTATCCAGCTCCCCGACACTGATTGCCTCATCCATGAGCCTATCAATGATGTTTTGCCCCTGTTCAACGCATGTGCGGTTCATCAGATTTGTCATTATTGACTCCTCGATAACATCTGTGCTGACGATATTGTCAACATATACAAGCATGAGGTCTATATCTTTATTTTTACCCGCCTTAAACGGCCTGATTATGACGTCATCGCAGTCCTTAAACCGTTCCTCAAGCAGGCTTTTATTAACCGATAATTTATCCGAAACAGTCAAAAAATACACCCCTTTCGGGGTTATTTTTATCTTAACAAAGGAAATTTATGCACAAGAAATTTTTATATTGACTCTGTCAGTGGAGATTAAGTTTTTTCACTCTCCGAGTGCGTGACTTTTGGCTATCCAAAGCCGAGGCTTTGAGTTTATGTTTCTACACACTCGAAAGTAGTGCACTTTGCTTTCCTAAGCTTCGGCTTCGAATTTAAGTTTTTCCACTCTCCGAGTGGGGAGTTGTCGGGGGAAAGGGAAATCTCGGAGTACGCCTTAGCACACCCAACGGCGCAATGTACCAATTGAGTAGGTGCGTTACAA
>JAQXNZ010000186.1 GCA_029098265.1 Clostridia bacterium
TCATGCTGTTTCCTTCCTTATCCCTGACTATTCTGACAGGTGACGAGCTTCTTGTCTCCACTCCCGTCATAAGGGCATCGGGCGAGTCAAAGCCTTTAAGTCTTTTTCCCATTTCGGGAATGGCCTCCTTCAAGGCCTCCGCAATAAAGCATGGCAGAACACCGTTTAGGTCGGCATATTTAATATTCGGCCTGTATGTATGCCGCACTTTTCCTTTCCCTTGGGATACTCTGCCGAGCACAAAGTCCTCATATCTCTGTACAGGAGCCGCATATCCTCCGCCTCCTGCCCTATAGGCCGCTTCCTCTATCCTTCTTTGGAACTCCACACCTGCCAAAGGGTCATCGGAGCCGAAATCCTCGGGGCTCACCTGCACAAGCAATGCACTGTTGGCGTTTTCACCGTCACGGGCATATTCGCTCATGCCGTTTACCACAAGCCTGCCATCCTCGGAGGCCGCCGCCACCACATATCCGCCGGGGCACATACAGAAGGAGTATACCCCTCTGCCCTCTTTGGTCGTATAGGTCAGCATATAATCCGCAGGCGGAAGCTTTGTGTAAGCATCGCCGTACTGTGCCAATCCTATATCCTTCTGCAAATGCTCGATACGCACACCTGCGGCAAAGGGCTTCTGCTCCATAGCTACGCCGCCGTCGCACAGCATTTTGAACGTATCCCTGGCACTGTGACCTACCGCAAGCACAAGGCTGTCGGTCTCTATTCTGTCCGTATTGTTTACCACAGCCGCCGTTATACAGCCGTTTACTTCCTCAAAGCCCGTCAGGCGGCTTTCAAAGCGCACCTCTCCGCCAAGGGCTGTTATTTTATTTCTTATGTTTTTGACTACGTCTTTCAGCCTGTCGGTGCCTATATGAGGCTTGGCGTCATAGGCAATCTCATCGGGAGCTCCTGCCTCTATGAGCTTTTGTATCACATAGCGGCTCCGTCCGTCCTTTATCCTTGTGGTCAGCTTTCCGTCGGAGAATGTACCTGCGCCGCCCTCGCCGAACTGCACATTGCTTTCGGGGTCAAAGGCGCCGCCGTTCCAGAAGCTTTCCACATCTTCAGTACGTCTTTCCACATCACGGCCCCTTTCCAAAACTATGGGTTTGAGACCTCTCTCCGCCAGCACCAGCGCCGCAAACATTCCTGCAGGGCCGAATCCTGCCACAACGGGTCTGTGTTTAAGCACAGCGCCCTCGCCCAGCGGCACATAGTCGCTCCAGTTTGACAGGGTCACGCTTTTGTCCCTGACCGATTTCAGTATTTTTTCCTCGCCTTCAACAGCCACATCAACGGTATAGAGGTAGTGTATATCATTCTTTTTTCTTGCATCCAGTGATTTTCTGCGTATTTTTATTTCCTTTACGGCTTCACGCTTTATTTTAAGCTTTTTTGCCGCCGCACCAGTTAAGTCGGCGTCATCTATACTCATTTTTATATTGCTTATCCTTATCATAAATTTCACCATTTTAATTATCACATATATTTTTACAAATGGCAAGATGTCGATTTCCGTTACCGTCCGTAATAATCCGAATAATCCGCTCAAACTAAAGCGGGCGCCGAGGCGCCCTTATATCAATAATTTCTTCCGGTATTTGTTGTTGACGCCATGCCGCCGTTTCCGTTTACTGTGCCGCCCGTAGTTGTGCTGTTGGCCGCTGTGCCGGCATTAGCTGTACCGTTTCCGTTGGTATAGCCGTAGCCCTCTGTGCCGTAGGACATGAAGTTGTCATTTGACCCATAGCCTGTTCTTGTTTCCGTATTATAGCCGTCGGTTGTCGTTCCGTTTACTCCTGTGCTGTTGCTTCCGGTACGGCTGCCTGTTGAACAGCCTGTCATCATAAACGCAGCTGCAAAAAGTACGGCAAGTATATATTTGATTTTCATTTTTATACCTCCCTGCAATATTAACAGTTTATATCGAACTGCTTTATTATTTTTAGCGGCAGGTGTAAAAAAATACTGTACCATATATGGCACAGTATGAAAAAATTTCAAATTTAATTTTATTCCATTTCCAGTTCTTCCTCGGTTACCTCGCCTCTGGCGGCAAAGTATTTTTTGACCATATATTCGGGATAGTAGCTTCTCTTGGCCTTTCTCATGCCCTCTATGCCCATATCCTCCTCACGGTTGATGTACTCCACGCCTTCACATTCATGTAATACATACTGCTGGTTAATCATGGGGAAAAGCCCGTTTATCTCCGAATCAGCCTTTTCTATGTGTATAAGCTGCATATTTTCGGTCAGTCTTTCGCCGATGGTGAAGGCCTTTATTTTGCCGTCAAGCAGTATTGCGCCGCCTGTCAGTCCCAGTCTTTCCATATTGTTTAAGGCAAGCACAACCGAGCGTCTTTCGTTGGCAAACTCCGTTTCCGAAAGTCCCTTGCCTTCCTTCCACTCGTCATATACGGCAATGCAGTCCGCATACATATCGGGCTCAAGCCTTTTATACACGAAGTCGGGGTGCTCCTCCATAAACCTGTTTATATGGTTTCTCTTGCCGTGGAGCTTCTTGCCCTTGAGGGTAGCCAGCTTTTCCCTTGAATACACATAGTCCCAAGCTATTTCCGCAGGCTCTATGTCAAGGCAGGGGCATGTCCTTTCCATGATTTCCTTAAAGGGCTCCCATATATTTCTTATGACCGGCACAACTCCCCTGCTTTCCAGATAGTCAAAGGCTCGGCATACAAGCTTTCTGTAGTCATACTGTGAATTTTTTCTCGGTATGGGAGGCCAGAAAAACTCCGGCACACTCTTGAAATTGAGCTTTATATACAGCACATCGTCATCAATTGTAAACTGAAACTTTCCGTCGGCGCCCCAAATAAACATATTGGCAAAGGACAGGTCCGAGCAGTCCAGCTTCCAGGGCTTTGTAAAGCTGTCTATAAGCTCCTTATCCTCTAATTCAAAATTTCTGAAGCCCGTCAGAAGGGCCTTTCTGTCCGTCACGGGACAGCAGCATTCCGCTTCCATAAATACCTCCGTTGTTATTTCTACGGCTCATTTTTGCGCCAGAGAGCCGACATCTTGCAAAGTACGGTTCCCTCGGCGTCGGCCATAGACGTAATTATAAGCTTTGTTCCGTCATCTTTATTTTCAAGATATGTCTTAATTCTCACTTTGTCTCCCGCACGGCATTCCTTGCGGTAAAGCACTCTTATTTCCTCAGCCGAACAGCTTTCGTATATATCGTCGGGCACATCGTCCACAGCCCACTCAACATATCTTGTATTGTTGGTATGTCCGTTGGTGTCCGTTTCACTTCTTCTTACGGTTATTTCCCTTTCCGAAATAAGATTACCCTCCTTTTCGGCAGGCGGATTGTATCTGCCGGGGTCAAAGGGTGCCTGTCTATCATAGCAGTATGCTTCCTCCATTTCAAGAGAAAATCTTACCGGATGTCTGTTTTCCAAATCAAGGAAGGCCCACCTTGAAGCCGCCTCTGCCACGGTTTCACCGCTTTTTAGGTCGCTCATTACAAAATATCTTGTGGCCTGAAGCGTATTTCCGGGCTTTGCCCAGGTTTCTATTTTCAGTTCATCATTATATACCGGGTACTTTTTCATTTTTATTACCCAGTTCAGTACGACCCAGCCTCTGTTTTCCCTCAGCAGTCTGTCAACGGGAAAGCCCGCCGCATCGGAATGAACTATTGCCGTCTCCATAAAATACTTGACCAGATTCTGCACTGTCATTTTGGAATTCATATCCGTATCATAGGAACACACTCTTATGTTTTCCTCAAATGGCCTGTCCATATTCATACCTCCCTTTTTCACAGCATGGGCGAAATAAGCCTTGATACGGCTTCCCTGAATTTAAACGCCGCACCTCTCGCCCCGTACCATTCCTCTGTTATCTCTGTACAGCTTTCTATATCCTTTAAAAATCTTTTTTCAAGTTCCGACGTCAGCTTTCTGTCATAAATAAAAGCGTCCGTCTCAAAATTCAGTTCAAAGCTTCTTATATCCATATTGGCAGTACCCACAGCGGAAACAAACCCGTCCGCATATACGGTCTTTGCATGTATAAAGCCGTCATTGTACTGATAGCACCTGACCCCTGCTTTAAGCAGTTCTCCCAGATATGACATGCTTGCCCAATAGACAAATGGGTGGTCGGGATTGGCGGGTATTATTATCCTTACGTCTATTCCCGACAGCGCTGCCACCTTAAGAGCCGAAAAAACACCGTCATCGGGCACAAAATACGGAGTTGTTATATAAATGTTTCTTTCGGCCTCGTTTATCATTTTAAAGCAGGCATTTCTTATATTCGGCTGTTTTGTATCGGGTCCGCCGGACACTATCTGTATTTTTACCCCGTCTGTATTTTCTTTCTTCGGAAAATATTTTTCGTCAAGCTTAATTTCATTATTCTTAACAAAATTCCAATCCATTATAAATCTGAGCTGGAGCATGTCGGCGGCATCACCCTCTATCCTGATATGGGTATCCCGCCATTTGCCGTACCTGTCCACCCTGCCGAGATATTCGTCGGCTATATTAAGTCCGCCCAGATAGGCATATTTTCCGTCTATAACCGCAATTTTCCTGTGGTTGCGGTAGTTAAGCCTGACAGGAAACGGCGGCAGAAAATATCCCACCTGACCGCCTGCTTTTACAAGTCCGTCAAAAAAATCCTTCGGCAGAGAACGGCTTCCCATGGCATCGTACAAAAACCTTACCTCAACGCCCTCTGCGGCCTTTTGTGTCAGCCTGTCAATGACCTCTCGACCGAGATTGTCATTTTTGATTATATAGTATTCCATGTGGACAGAGCTTTCAGCTCGTTCTATGTCCTCAATAAGGCTTCGGAACTTTTCTTCTCCGAAGAAAAAGCTTTTCACCCTGTTTCCGCAGGTGATACAGCTGCCTGCACCGATGTTTAAATAAGCAAGGTCGTCCAGATTACGGCTGCCTATTATATCTATTCTGTCCTCTATGGCTTTTTTCTGTGCGCTAAGCATGACGCCGTACTTATCCGTACCGCCCATATAGGCACAGTAGGCGGCACAGTCGCTGTCAGCCTTTTTTCTGAAAATCTCCTCTTTCCTGCTTTCCCTGCCGAATACCATATAGCAAAGAAACCCTATTACGGGCACAAAGGTGATGACCATTATCCATGCCCATGTGCTGGCAGGCTTCCTGTGTTCAAAAAACACCGTCAGTGCCGCCATAGCCACATTTGCCGCAAAAACCGCAATAAATACGGAAAGGAACATTTCAAGAACTGACATCGGCTTCCTCCTTAATCATCTTGCAAATCGTCCGAAAATATATTATACTATAATTCCATTGTGTTTGGCAAAAATATTCATTAAAAATTTTTAATATTAGTTTAAAATAAACTATTTCCTAAACGCTAAATAAATGGTAGAATAGAGAATACGGAAATATGTCGGATTTCCGCAGGAACAATTCAGAGGAGTGGTAAACAGTGAGCATAAGCGATATATTCATTATTGTAGCAGTAGTAGTGGTAATAGTTTTGTTTATTCTTTACAGGGTAAGCAGCAAAAACTATAAAAGAGCGATTGAGGCTGATGACTTTATTAAAGCCAACAAGCAGGTTGCATCAATATATATAATTGACAAAAAATACGCCAAGCCTACGGAAAAAGACCTTAACAAGCAGATATACGACCAGCTTACACCTTCCGCAAAGAGACATAAGCTCTGCATGGTAAAGGCTAAGGTTGGCCCCCAGATATTCACACTTATAACAGACAAAAACGTATATGACGTGCTTACACCCAAAAAGACCGTAAAGGTAGAACTCAGCGGACTTTACATAGTTTCCGTTGTGGGCGTAAACCTTCAGGACAAGAAAAAGAAAACATGGAGAGAAAAGCTTTCTCTTTTCACAAAGGCAGACCCCAAAAAGGAAGCCGAAAAAATTGTAAACAAATAATACAAACAGGTATTTATAAAAAACATCCACAGCAGTATGCACTGATGTGGATGTTTTTTGATTTATACTGATATATAATTATAAAGGTATACAAATTGGAATTGGTTATTCTGCACGGTTGCTGTAATCAATAATTATTTTCTTGCAATCGCCACACTTGTAAGCATAGACTGTATTTGAATTATCTGCAGCTCCATTAGCAAGTGAAGTGCTTTCTTTTCCTAAAAATGA
>JAQXNZ010000187.1 GCA_029098265.1 Clostridia bacterium
AGGAACACCTCTATGTATGGGAAATGGAGGAGGGCATGGTGCATGAAAACGATGCGGCAGAAAGGCTGTACGCCCTTTGCGCCAATGAAAATATATATCCCTCCACAACCATAAAGGAAGGCAAAATAGAGGCCTTTGCAGACTGCGACGGCTATTTTGAGGCAGACTGTGCAAGGCTTGAGGATATAAATTCCATAGACGATATTATGATAGCCATTCGCCACAGCGGAACAGGAGTAAAAAAAGGCGATAAGCTGGCAGGAATGAGGGTTATTCCGCTTATTATCGAGGACAAGAAGCTTAAAAAAGCCGAGGATATATTCGGCGGCAATCCGATTTTAAAGGTAACACCCTATCAGCTGAAAACGGCAGGAGTAGTCACAACGGGCAGTGAGGTCTATAAGGGACTGATAAAGGACACATTTACACCCGTTATTATAGAGAAGCTGAAAGCCTACGGCATTGAGGTTGTTGAGCATATAACCGTTGATGACGGAACGGAAAACATACTTAAGGCCGTTGAGGAGCTGAAAACAAAGAATTTGGATATGATACTCTGCACGGGCGGTATGAGTGTAGACCCCGACGATAATACACCCGGAGCCATAAAGCTCAGCGGAGCGGATATAGTTACCTATGGTGCGCCTGTTCTCCCGGGAGCTATGTTCCTGCTGGGATATTACGAAAACGGCACCGTTGTAATGGGATTGCCCGGCTGTGTAATGTATGCAGGAGCTACGGTGTTTGATTTGGTGCTTCCCAAAATAGCGGCGGGAATAAGGGTCACAAAGAAGGATATAGTAAAAATGGGAAACGGCGGACTTTGTCTTGGCTGTGAGGAGTGCAGATACCCCGTATGTCCCTTTGGAAAATAAAAAGGAAGATTTAACATGAAAAAATTTTTATGTTTAGCGGCTTCGGCAGTGTTGGCTCTGGGAGTTATGACAGGCTGTTCAAGCTCATCAAAAACGACCGAAACACAGGAGCCTGCCGAGGAGGAAACGGCAGAGCACGTTGAGCTTGTTGTATTTGCGGCGGCTTCCATGACAGACACCATGAACGAGATTGCGGAAATGTATAAGGATGTGGCACCCAATGTGACAATATCTTATAACTTTGACTCATCGGGAACACTCAAGACACAGATTCAGGAGGGCGCAGATTGTGATATATTTATTTCAGCGGCCCAGAAGCAGATGAATCAGCTTGACATAACACAGGACAGCTCCGTAAATACCGAAGGACTGGACTTTGTGGATACGGATACACGTTTTGACCTTGTTTCAAACAGCATTGTGCTTATCACACCCGAAGAAAATCCCGCAGGCGTTAATAGCTTTGAAGATGTTGATACCGACAAGGTAAGCCTTATTGCCCTCGGCAACTCAGATGTTCCCGTCGGACAGTATTCAGAGGAAATATTTACATATATGGGTATATGGGATAAGCTTAATAATGAACAGAAAATAACATTCGGCACAAACGTAAGAGAAGTACTTGCCCAGGTAGAAGAGGGCGGCGCAGACTGCGGTATTGTATACAGCACAGATGCGGCTACAACCGATAAGGTAGAGGTAGTTGCTTCCGCACCCGAGGGCAGCCACAAGGCAATAACATATCCCGCAGCAGTGCTTAAAACAAGCAATAATCCCGATGCGGCAAAGGCTTTCATTGAATATCTTAAAACAGATGAATGTACGGCAGTATTTGAAAACGCAGGATTTGTTGTAAATAAGTAAGAGGTGCTTTAATGGACTGGTTTCCCCTGTACAACTCAATAAGGATAGCGCTGATAGCAACGGCTGTGACGTTTTTCGGAGGTATATTTTTTGCCTACTATATAGCAAAACTTCCGAGGTATATAAAGGGCGTACTGGACTGCATTCTTACACTGCCCCTGGTACTTCCGCCGACGGTGGTGGGCTTCTTTCTGCTGAAAACCATAGGCAAAAACGGGTTTGTTGGAAAGCTTGTTTATGCGCTTTTCGGCACAAAAATGACAATGACCTGGTATGCCTCGATTTTTGCCGTAATAATCGTCACTTTTCCGCTGGTGTACAGAACCGTCCGCAGCTCCTTCGAGACCTTTGACAAGAACCTGATTTATGCGGGAAAAACGCTGGGACTGTCAAATACGTTCATATTCTGGAGGATAATACTCCCGGGCTGTAAGGACGGACTTTTGGCGGGCATAGTGCTTGCCTTTGCCAGAGGACTGGGAGAGTACGGGGCAACCAGTATGGTGTCGGGCTATACACCCGGCAGGACTGCCACCATATCAACAACGGTGTATCAGCTGTGGCGTGAGGGCAACGATGCCCTGGCCTATAAGTGGATTTTTGTAAACCTTGCCATATCCTTTGTTGTGCTTGTGGCGCTGAACATATTCGAGGGAAGGCAGAAAAGGAGGGGTGGCAGTGGAGCTTAAAGTAAAAATAAGAAAAAAACTGCATCAGTTCACCCTTGACGCCGACTTTGAGACGAACATGCCTATGGCGTTACTCGGAGCATCGGGCAGCGGAAAAAGCATGACGCTCAAGTGCATAGCCGGCATAGAAAAGCCGGACGAGGGGGTTATAATACTCAACGGACGTACGCTTTTTGACTCCAAACAGGGGATAAACCTGCCGCCGCAGAACAGGCGGGTGGGCTACCTGTTTCAGAACTATGCGCTGTTTCCCAATATGACGGTAAAACAGAATATCTCGGTGGCGGCTCGTGACAAAAAAGCGGCTGAAAGGCTTATTGATGAGTTCTTTTTAAGCGGACTGGCGGATAAATACCCCTTTGAAATATCGGGAGGACAGCAGCAGAGAACGGCGCTGGCAAGGATAATAGCCAGTGAGCCCGAAGCCATACTGCTGGACGAGCCCTTTGCCGCCATAGACAGCTACATGAGGTGGAAGCTGGAAATGACAGTATCGGACATAATAAAAAAATTCGGCGGAATATCCGTTATGGTCACCCATGACAGAAACGAAGCCTACAGAAACTGTTCAAGAATATGTATAATAAACGAAGGAAAAACCGAAAGACCGCTTAGCCTTGAGGAATTCCTCAATAATCCCAACACCGTCGGGGCGGCCGGAATATCAGGCTGTAAAAACATATATCGGTTTGAAAGAACCGATGATAAAAACAGAATTTTTGTTCCGGAGCTGAATATATATCTTAATACGGCTGTAAATGCGGGAGACGAAAAAAAGTATATAGGTCTCCGTGCCCATTATATACGCTTTGAGGGCTGCGAAAACGTAATAGAATGTGAGGTCGAAAGATTGATAGAGGATGTATTTTCAACTATAATAATGCTCAGACCAACAGGTGCAGGCGAGGACGGCTCACTGATAAGAATGGAGACTGACAAGGATAAGGTACATGTCAGTGCAGGAGACAGAGTAAGCGTATATATTGAGCCTAAAGATGTTCTGATGCTGGAATAAAGGAGGAATTTTTATGTATACAGCGGCTGTTATAACTGTCAGCGACAGAAGCTACAGAGGAGAGAGGGCGGACGCAGGCGGTCCCATAGTAAAAAAGATGCTGGAGGACGACGGTTATGAGGTGGTGCAGACGGTCATTGTTCCCGATGAAAAGGAAAAGATTGCGGAGGCACTGATGAATGCTGCCGCTAAGGATATAGCTCTTATTGTAACCACAGGAGGAACGGGCTTTGCACCCAGAGACGTCACACCCGAGGCCACCATTGCCGTATGCGAAAAGCTTGTGCCCGGAATTCCCGAAGCCATGAGAATGCTGACCATGAAATACACAAGCCGTTCCATACTGTCAAGGGCGGCGGCAGGCATAAGAAAGCGTTCGCTTATAATCAATCTCCCGGGTAGTCCCAAGGCGGCAAAGGAAAATTTTGAGGCTGTGAGTGAACCAATAAAGCACGGACTTGAGGTGCTGAGAGGCGGCCAGATGGACTGTGCAAGGCTTTGACAGACAGATGTAGAAACTTTAAATATTGCGATATGCTTTATTCTAATATTATTTTTTATTAAGGGCAGAGCTTCTGCCCTTTTGTACGTTATAGGTATGCATAAAAATACAAAAAACTTTTGGAAACCGGTGGAATTCTTCTGAAAGAGTGATATAATTATTGCATCAGGCAGGCACAAAGCACAGCCTGTAATTAGGGAAACACTATTTTGCGGAGGTTATTTTTATGAGATTTGATACGGAGCTGGTAGGTAAAATAGGCTCTATGGCGCTCATTCGAGAGGAAGAGCACGATATAGATTATAATGTTTTCAGCCGAATCGGCAGTGAGCTGCGCCCGGGGATGATATGGGTAAGCTCCGGAGCCGTTGAAATAGGCAGGCTTGACTACATAAAGAGGACAGGCTTTGAGCTTATAGGCGCAAAAAGAGACGTTATGACGGACTATGCGTCCCAGGGACAGGCAATACTTATGCAGGAATACAGACGATATATACCGTCAAAATATTCCGTTCGCCAGCTTCTGGTTGAGCATACTCATTTCAATGAAGAGGAAAAGAGAAACCACATATATCAGTTCCTTATGCGCTGTGCCAAGGAGGGCGCAATACCCATTGTCAACTATAATGACACAGTCAGCTTTGAGGAGAACAGGCGCTGGGAGCTGGAACAGTTAAGAAGCAAGGGACGCAAGGACATCGTTGAATGTATAGACAACGATGAGACAGCATCTGTAATAGCAACTCTTGTTCATCCCAGATACCTGCTTATACTCACTTCTGTAGACGGCATATATCTTGACCCGGACGACCCCTCCACAATAGTGAGAAAGGTTGAGGGCAAGGACGCCGACGAGGTAATAGCAGCCGTTGACGAGCTTCAGACCCATTGCTTCGGTGCAAGCCGACAGGGCGCAGGCGGCGCAAAGTCAAAGCTGGAGTTCATAAAGGAGCCTATAAAACAGGGCACAACGGTCATAATTGCCAATTCAAAATACCGTATTTCGGATATACTTGCGGACAATGCACCAAGAACAATTTTCCAGATAAGATAAGAATTAAGGCGTTTCGGACAGCTTCGGAACGCCATTTTATATTAAAATGTTAACTTTTCATTGATTTATACAGCCGTGTGTTTTAAAATAATAGCGTATACAATTTTAAGTATCAAACACAGGCTAAATACAGGAGGATTATAATAATGAAGCTATTTATTGATACCGCCAATGTTGACCAGATAAGAGAGGCAAACGACCTCGGAGTTATTTGCGGAGTAACAACAAACCCTTCGCTGATTGCTAAGGAAGGCAGAGACTTTGTTGAAGTGGTTAAGGAAATCACTACAATCGTAGACGGCCCCATCAGCGCAGAGGTTATCAGCCTTGACCATGAGGGCATGGTAAAGGAAGCAAGAGAGCTCGTTAAGATCCACGAAAATATCGTTATAAAAATCCCCATGACACTTGAGGGACTTAAAGCAGTTAAGATTTTAAGCGCAGAGGGAATAAAGACAAACGTTACTCTTATTTTCTCAGCCGCACAGGCACTCCTTGCCGCAAGAGCAGGCGCAACCTATGTAAGCCCCTTCATCGGCAGAGTTGACGATGTAGGCTGTGACGGAATGGCTCTCATTGAGGAAATTGTTGATATATTCAATGTACAGGGCATCGAGACGGAGATAATCGCCGCCAGCATCAGAAATCCCCTTCACGTTACACATGCCGCTCGTCTGGGCTGTGACATCGCTACAGTTCCCTACAATGTAATAACACAGATGACAAAACATCCCCTTACAGACATCGGTATTGAAAGATTCCTTAAGGACTGGGAAGGCGTACCTAAAAAATAATTCGGAGGGCTAATTATGAATATCGACCAGTTAAGCGTAAATACACTGAGATTTCTTTCAGTAGAAGCTATTCAGAAGGCAAAGAGCGGACACCCCGGTCTCCCTATGGGAGCGGCTCCCGCAGCCTATGCTCTCTGGGCTAAAAATATGAAAGCCAACCCCGCTGATTCAAAATGGGCCGACAGAGACAGATTTGTTCTTTCGGCAGGTCACGGCTCGGCGCTTTTATATTCGCTTCTGCATGTTTTCGGATATAATGTATCAATTGATGACCTTAAAAATTTCCGTCAGCTTGACAGCATAACACCCGGACATCCCGAGTACGGCATGACAGACGGCATTGAGATGACTTCCGGCCCTCTCGGACAGGGCATAGCAGGCGCTGTCGGAATGGCTATTGCCGAGACACATCTTGCGGCTCAGTTTAACAAGCCCGGATATAATATCGTTGACCATTACACATATGTTCTCTGTGGAGACGGCTGCCTTATGGAGGGTGTTGCTTCCGAGGCCGCTTCACTGGCAGGAACATTAAAGCTCGGCAAGCTTGTGCTTTTATATGACTGCAACAACATCACTATTGAGGGCGACACAAAGACATCATTTGATGAGGACGTGCTCAAGCGCTATGAAGCATACGGCTGGCAGACACTTACTGTAGAGGACGGCAACGATGTTGATGCCATTGATGCAGCTATCAAGGAGGCTAAGGCTGAAACGGAAAGACCTACAATAATCAAGGTTAAGACACAGATTGGCTACGGCGCACCCAACAAGCAGGGCAAGGCTTCTGCCCACGGCGAACCCCTCGGTGAGGAAGAAATTGCCCTTGCCAAGGCAAACTTAGGCTGGAAATATAAGAAAGAATTCTATGTGCCCAAGCAGGTTAAGGAACACATAGAGGAAATAAACAAGGCAAATGCCAAGGCTGAAAAAGAATGGAAAAAGATGTTCAATGCCTACAGCAATGAATATCCCGATATGGCCGCCAAATGGAAGGTATGGCACAGCAAAAAGCTCCCCGTTGACCTTCTTAAGGACGAGGACTACTGGACATACGAAGGTACAATCGCCACAAGAGCTTCTTCCGAAAAGGTGCTCAACAAGCTTTCCAAGGTTGTTCCCAACCTCATCGGCGGTTCCGCAGACCTGGCTCCTTCAAACAAGAGCGTTATGAAGGACAGAGAATACTATTCACCTGAAAACAGAGCAGGCTCAAACATGCACTTCGGTATAAGAGAGTTTGCCATGACTGTTATCGCCAGCGGAATGTATCTTCACGGCGGTCTCAGACCCTACATTGCAGGTTTCTTCGTATTCAGCGACTATATGAAGGCAGGACTGAGAATGTCAGCTCTTATGGGACTTCCTGTAATAAGCATATTCACCCACGACAGCATCGGCGTCGGCGAGGACGGACCTACTCATCAGCCCATAGAGCATCTTGCGGCTCTGAGAAGTATGCCTAACTACACCGTATTCCGCCCCTGCGACTCCAGAGAGACAGCCGCAGCGTGGTATGCAGGACTTACAAGAACTTCAGGCCCCACAGGCATAATCCTTTCAAGACAGAACCTTCCTCTGCTTGACGGCACAGGAAAGAATGCTCTTAAGGGTGCATATATACTCAGAGACAGCAAAAAGAAGGTTCCCGATGTACTCCTTATGGCTACAGGCTCAGAGGTTGAGCTTATATACAAGGCTTGGGACGTTCTCCAGGAAAAGGGCGTAGATGCAAGAGTAATCAGCATGCCTTCATGGGAGATATTCGAGGAGCAGAGCGACAAATATAAGGAAAGCGTTATTCCTTCGGCTGTAAGAAAGAGAGTAGCCGTTGAGGCGGCTTCGGACTTCGGCTGGTATAAATATGTGGGTCTTGACGGAGCAGTCATTTCAATGGACGGCTTCGGCGCTTCCGCACCGGCAGGCAAGCTTTTTGAAAAATTCGGCTTTACTGTTGACAATGTAGTTGAAACAGTTTTGAAAGTAGTTAATAAATAAGTTATAATAGGACTGTATCCTCTTTGGGTACAGTCTTGTTTTTTTACGGATAAGGAGGTGCCGAATGGAATTTGGATTTATAAACCTTATGGGGTTTGTTATCGTTGCAGTTATGCTGATACCGAATATATTTTTTGACGTACGGTTTAAGAATACGGAAAACAGGTGCCGGAACAAGGCAATAAATATTACGGAACAGATAGGACGGTATGCCTGCTTTATATTGATGTTTATGCCTTTAGGGGTATGGGAATTCGGCTTTGGAAGCGTACTTGCGTTTCTGGTATATCTGTTCGGCAACGGGATACTGCTGTTTGCCTATTTGTTAATATGGATATTCTATTTCAGAAGGCAGTCTGTTTCTAAGGCGCTGGCACTGGCCGTTATACCGACCTGTATATTTCTTTTGAGCGGAATAACGCTAAAGCATTGGCTACTGACCGTATCGGCGGTGGTATTCGGTGCTGCACATATATACATTACCTATGTGAACAATAAATAATTTTCTATACAAAGGAGCACTTTATGAGAACATTTATAGCTATCAATTTCGACAGCAAAACAAAAAACAATATTACGGATTTGCAGAATAAAATAAAAGCCGATTGCAAACGAGGAAATTTCACCCAAAAGGACAACCTTCATCTTACTTTGCACTTCCTCGGGGAGATAGAAGCGGAAGATGTGGAATATGCCGAAGAAGCCATTGCCGCAACAGCCGCCGCAAACAGAAAATTTATGATGAATTTTGATAAAACAGGCTATTTTGACAGGGGTGACAGATGTATTCTTTGGCTGGGCATTGAAAAGAGCAAGGAGCTTGTCAGACTATACGAAACTTTGGAAAGGAACCTCCTAAAGCAGGGATTTAAGAGAGAAAGGGCTTCTTTTACGCCTCATGTGACAATTGCCCGTGAAGCGGCGCTTTTTTACAATAAAAAAATCGTTTCGGAGAAGTTTAAACCGGAATTTGACGGCATGATTGTTAATGAAATATGCTTAATGGAGAGCAAAAGAATGGGACCTAAGCTGGTTTACAAAAAGCTGTATGCGGCAAAACTTATATAAAAATTTGTATACAAAGCTATTGCAAAAAGCGAAAATTGGAAGAAACGCCTTGATTATGGTACTCGATTTATAAGTGTATTATATAAAATGTATAAATTTTCTGGCTTGTTTGGAACGCTTTAACATGGTAAAAGAGGTATTTTTGTACAACTCAAACATTGACAGATAATTAACATTAGTATAATATAAGTTATGTGGGAGATTATGAAATTCTGCGTTTATGCGCAATTTTCATGTTTCCGATTGTAAGATGAAGACGGAACTATAGTCGCAGTCGGGGAAAGATGTTCTGTCAGATTTTTATGGCATCAATTATTTTGGTGAGGATAGGTTTTACAAAATAAAGGAGGAAGTATTAATGGATTTTACGTTATCAAAAGAACACCTGTTATTCAGACAAATGGTAAGAGAATTCGTAGAGAACGAAATCAAGCCTATAATGCAGGAGATTGATGAAGAAGAAAGATTCCCCAGAGAAGTATGGGAAAAACTCGGCCCCGCAGGTCTCTTAGGTATTCAGTATCCTAAAAAATACGGCGGACAGGGCGGAGACTACCTCGCATACGTTATGGCTATCGAGGAGATTTCCAAATACTGTGCATCTATTACATCAGGTATAGCTGCTCATTCATCACTTTGCTGCTGGCCCATTTACCAGTTCGGTACTGAAGAACAGAAAATGAGATTCCTTCCCGAACTGCTTTCAGGTAAGGCTTGGGGCGCTATGGGTCTTACAGAGCCCGGCGCAGGTTCTGACGCAGCTATGCAGCAGACAAAGGCTTATCTTGACGGTGACCACTATGTAGTAAACGGAAGAAAATGCTTCATCACAAACGCAGGCGAAGCAAAATACTACACAACAGTAGTTATGACTGACAAATCAAAGGGCAACAAGGGTATGTCTATCCTCGTTATCCCCGCAGATGCTCCCGGTTTCTCAATCGGTAAACACGAGAAGAAAATGGGTATCCGCGCTTCCGCAACAGCAGACCTTATCTTTGATAACTGTATCGTTCCCAAGGAAAACCTTATCGGTAAAGAGGGCGACGGCTTCAAGATGATCATGCAGACTCTTGATATCGGACGTATCGGCGTTGGTGCTGTAGGCCTTGGTATCGCAGAGGGCGCATGGGAAGAAACTCTTAAATATGTTGGACAGAGAAAACAGTTCGGCAAGACTATCGGTTCATTCCAGAATACACAGTTCGAAATGGCTGATATGAAGACAAGAATTGACTCTGCTCAGCTTATCATTTACAGAGCTGCCTGCACAAAAGACGCAGGACTTCCCTTCGGTTTATATGCTTGTATGGGTAAATACTACGGCGCTACAATCGGATCCGACGTAACCAGAAGATGCGTACAGTTATTCGGCGGATATGGCTATATGAGAGAGTACCATGTTGAAAGAATGATGCGTGACGCTAAGATCGTTGAGATTTACGAAGGCACAAGTGAAGTTCAGAAGATGGTTATCGCAGGTCATCTGAAGGTTGGTAAATAATTTTCAGAATATACGATAAGCTCGTTATGAAGTCAGTATAATAAATATGCGGAAGGAGTAAGACAATGAAAATAGTTGTTTGTGCAAAACAGGTACCTGATACCACAGAAGTTAAGCTTGATCCTAAAACAAATACACTCATCAGAGATGGTGTTCCCAGTATTATAAATCCCGATGATAAAGCAGGTATTGAGGCTGCTTTACAGTTAAAAGAAAAAGTAGGCGGAACAGTTACAGTTGTTTCCATGGGACCTCCCCAGGCTGACGCCGCTTTAAGAGAAGCACTTGCTATGGGCTGTGACGAAGCTATCCTTGTAACGGACAGAGCATTCGGCGGAGCTGATACATGGGCTACATCTTCAACAATCGCTGCTGCATTAAAGAAGATTGATTATGATATAATCATCACAGGACGTCAGGCTATCGACGGTGACACAGCTCAGGTTGGTCCCCAGATTGCCGAGCACCTCGGAATCCCTCAGGTTTCTTATGCAGAGGAAATTATCGATGCATCAGAGGAAAAGATTGTTGTTAAGAGACAGTTTGAAGACAGATATCACATTATAGAAGTAAAAACACCCTGCCTTATCACTGCTTTAGCAGAGTTAGCAACACCCAGATACATGACAGTTCACGGTATCTTCGATGCTTACAGAGAAAAAGAAGTTAAGGTTTGGACTCTTGAAGAACTGAAAGACACAGTAGATATGTCTAATATCGGTCTTAAGGGTTCACCCACAAACGTTAAGCAGTCATTCACAAAACAGGCTAAAGGCAAAGGACTTTACTACAAAGACCTTTCGGCTGAAGAGGCTGTTGAGACTATCGTAGCTAAGTTAGAAGAAAGACACATTATCTAAGAAGAAGCTGACTTGTTAAACTAATAATAGCAGAAAGGAATGGTAGGCTAATGAGTAAAGATGTATACGTATTAGCAGAACAGAGAGATGGAAATATCCAGAAGGTTAGTATAGAGCTTATCGGCAAAGCTACAGAGCTTGCAGCAGACTTAGGACAGAAGGTTGTTGCAGTATTATTAGGCAGCGGAATTAAAGATAAGGCTGACGTTCTTATCAAACACGGTGCTGACAAAGTTATCGTTGTTGACGATCCCATGCTTGCTGAGTATGTAACAGAGCCCTATGCAAAAGCATTATATGAAGTAATCAAGGCTTGTGATCCCGAGATCGTTCTTTACGGCGCAACATCAATCGGCCGTGACCTCGCTCCTCGTGTATCAGCAAGAGTACATACAGGTCTTACAGCTGACTGTACAAAACTTGACATCGGCACAATCGATGCAATGCCCGATACAAAATTACTTCTCATGACACGTCCCGCATTCGGCGGAAACATCATGGCTACTATCGTATGTAAGGACCACAGACCTCAGATGGCAACTGTACGTCCCGGCGTTATGAAGGCTCTTCCCAGAGACGAAGCAAGAACAGGCGAAGTTGTTGACTTCAAAGTTGACTTCACACCCGCTGATATGAACGTAACTATTAAAGAAATCGTTAAAGAGGACAAGAAGAAAGTTGATATTACAGAGGCTAAGGTTCTTGTTTCAGGCGGACGCGGAATCGGTTCACCCGAATTCTTCGGCGAACTCCAGAAGCTTGCTGATGTACTCGGCGGAGAGGTTTCCTCATCAAGAGCAAACGTTGACGCAGGTTGGATTGAAAAAGACCGTCAGGTTGGTCAGACAGGTAAAACTGTTCGCCCTGACCTCTATGTAGCGTGCGGTATCTCCGGCGCTATCCAGCACGTTGCAGGTATGGAAAGCTCAGAATATATCGTAGCAATTAACCTTAACGACACAGCTCCTATCTTTGACGTAGCAGACCTTGGTATCGTTGGCGATGTAAAAGCAATCGTTCCCAAGCTTACAGAGGCTATTGCTAAGAGAAAAGCTGAAAAGGCTGCTCAGTAAGAAATATAAGACATTGAGGGCGTTGCCCTCAAACGCCCGGTTCTTTCTTGAAAGAAAGAACGAAAGAACCTTTGACCGGAAAACTACGTTTTCCTTATAGTCTATTTCTGATTTGTATGAGTCGGATATTAGCAGTTCCGAAAAATGAAATTTTTCGGTGAAGAGGTCAAGGAGCAAAGTTCCTTGTGGGTGTGGGCAAAGCCCACGAAGAAATAAATACATGGCCCCTCGGCAAGAGGGGCTTTTTTATGTTGCGGTTACGGCTCCGGGATATTATAATAAAATAAAAAACAGTTGTGAGGGGTACAGATGAAAAAGGTGCTTGTAATAGGCTCTACAGTAGCCGATATAATAATAAGATTGGATAAAATTCCGACAACGGGCGGAGATGTAAATGTTAAATGGCAGAAAATGTC
>JAQXNZ010000188.1 GCA_029098265.1 Clostridia bacterium
GAAGAATGTGTAAAATGTTTTCCGCTGTGGAAAGAGAAGGGTCCGGCTGATGGATATAGAGGCTTTTGCCGTCGTGATAGTGACAGTATGCCTGATATCCATAGATGGACAAAAGCGGAAACAGGCTGATAAGCTGCAAACACTGGCGCAGTACATTGGGCAGGGAAACATCGTCAGCCCTGTCATCATAAGAATACAGTGTGAGCACACTTCTTGCCAGTGTATTCATCATATCTTTACTCGGTGCTTTCATGATAATATCTCTCACAAAGCTGGTGGGAAGAGAGCGGTAACCGGCGAGAATTTTGCGAAAAGAAGTCAGTTCTTCCTGGGTGGGAAGCTTGGCAAAAAGAAGGAGATAAGTAATTTCCTCAAAGCCAAAGCGGTTGTCTTTCGTAAATCCGGCTACCAGATCCTTGACATCATAGCCTCTGTAGAACAGTCTGCCGTGGGCAGGAACTTCAACTCCGTCTATGATTTCCTTGGCACGCACATCAGAAATGTTGGTGAGACCTGCAAGAACGCCCTTTCCGTTTAAATCGCGCAGACCTCTCTTAACGTCATATTTGGTAAAAAGCTCTGTATCAATAATATCTGCCTGCTGTGCCATACCGGCCAGGTGAACGATATCGGGAGTGACTTCAGAGTAAATATTGTGATCCATAGTGTAGTCTCCTTTCCTTGATGTGCAAAGTATTTATTAAGTAATATGATACGTAATCATTGGTATATTAATGTAGTGAGTGAATTTCGGACATGTTTCAGAATATGTCAGAAAAAAAGTAGTTATGCTCTATAATATCATGACAATTGTTTCAAAACAAGTAAAAAAATTGTTGTTCACAAATATTTAATATTTATAAAAATTTTTTTCGACAAAAATAAAATATGTGTAAATTTGAAAAAAATGGTCTGTTAAATGATTGACATTTATTTTGAGGTTTGAGATAATACAGTAGGCAAACGCCTGATGACAGAGACACTGCAGGGCAGTGCCTGTAACGTTAGGAAACCGCTTAAAGCGGTAGACAATATACATAATAATATTAAGGAGGACGTATAATATGTCAACAAAAGCGTATTATCCCATTTCCGAAATCGGCGCAGGTAAAGTAGGTTTCTCCAAAACCCGTTCTATTATCGAAGCTGCTTTTTACGGAAACAACGTAGTTAAGGTAAACACATTAAAAGAAGCTTATGAATTAGCTAAGAATTCACCCGGAACCATTGTAACAGATATGCCTATTAAAGATGGCGAGACATTTGGTCTTGAAAAGGACGCAAAGGTTCTTCTGTTCAACGATGGTGCTGTTACAGGTCGTTATGCAGCTGCTCGTCGTATCAAAGGCGAACCCGGCGTAGATGAAGCAAAGCTTGATAAAGTTGTTATGGATGCTGTCTATGAGACACGTTGGAAAACAATGTATCATGCAGAGTGTTTCGTAGGTCTCGATCCTGAATTTATGGTTAAGGCTCATCTCCTTATTCCTGAAGGAGAAGAGAACATTCTTTACAACTGGATGATCAACTTCCAGTATATGTCTGACGAGTATGTTAAGATGTACAAGAAATCCAAGCCTGTTGGAGATGGCAAGGAGCCCGATATTTACATCTTCTCAGATCCTCAGTGGGCACCTCATGATGCACCTGACGTTGATTACAGCTGCCTCAGCGATCCTCTTACACTTTGCTATTTTGATACCAATGAAAACTGCGCAGCAATTCTTGGTATGAGATATTTCGGAGAACACAAGAAAGGTACTCTGACCATGGCTTGGGCACTTGCTAACAGAAACGGTTATGCTTCCTGCCACGGCGGACAGAAGGAGTACTCTCTGGAAGGCGGAAAGAAGTTCGTTGCTTCCGTATATGGTCTGTCAGGATCCGGTAAGTCCACTCTGACACATGCAAAGCATGGCGGAAAGTATGACGCATTCGGCGGTATCAAGGTTCTTCATGATGATGCTTTCATCATCAACACAGATACTTGTGCATCCATCGCACTTGAGCCTACTTACTTCGATAAGACAGCAGACTATCCTACAGGATGTCCTGATAATGAATATCTGTTATCCGCTCAGAACTGCTCCGCAACTCTTGATGAGAACGGCAAGATTCAGCTGGTAACAGAGGATATCAGAAACGGTAACGGACGTGCAATCAAGTCCAAATTATGGTCTCCCAACAGAGTAGATAAGATTGATGCTCCCGTTAACGCAATCTTCTGGATCATGAAAGATCCTACCATTCCTCCTGTAGTAAAACTGAAAGGTGCAGCTTTAGCATCAGTTATGGGTGCTACCCTTGCTACCAAGACATCTACAGCAGAGCGTGTTGCAGCAGGTACAGACTTAAATGCAATCCGTATCGTACCTTATGCTAACCCCTTCAGAACTTATCCTCTTGTTAACGACTATGAGAAGTTCAAGAAGTTGGTAGAAGAGAAGAATGTAGCATGCTACATCGTTAACACAGGTGACTTCATGGGACACAAGTGCCAGAAGGAAGATACTCTCGGCATCCTTGAGACAATCGTTGAAGGAAAGGCTAAATTCGAGCAGTGGGGACCTTTCGAAGATATCGAGATCATGAACGACTGGTCCGGCAAGACAGGTGACTTCACACCCGACTTAAACGATCCTGAATACAAGGCAGCACTTAAGTCCGCTATGCAGACCCGTGTTGACGCTGTTAAGGGCTTCGCTGAGAAGAAGGCAGGATATGACAAGCTTCCTGATGAAGCACTTGCTGCAGTTCAGAAGCTGGTTGACGCTTTAAACTAAGAACAGGAAACTAGTTAAAGTAATATGTTGAAAAACCTGTAAAAAATAACAGACATCAGATTTGCTAACGCAGTTTGATGTCTGTTTTTTGGCAAGTGAAACTGTTTTGTTGTATGAAAAATTTTGTTTCCTTATAAAAA
>JAQXNZ010000189.1 GCA_029098265.1 Clostridia bacterium
GCTTTAAACCCAAACAAACCTGACTTTTGGTTAGCTAATTAACAGTTATACATTCGCGAACTTCGCCCGCGGCACGGTTTTACAAACCATATCGCTATGTATTACCTAAGAATAAATGTAGAGATTTATAACTGCTGTGCACAACAGCAACCCGGACGTTAGGTCGGGAATGTATTGCCGTGAACCTGCTAAATAAATATCTGACTTGTTTGGGTTTGAAGCGTGTCCAAGAAAGGAGAGGGGGATTGGGGAGAGGAAACTGCGGACTTCGCAATTTAAGCTGTTGCCTCTCCCCAAGGTATTGGCGCTCGCTAGAGCGCAAAGGGCACCCACTCGGAGAGTGGAAAAACATAAGTTCGAAGCCTCGGCTGCGAAAAGCCTAAAGTCACTTACTCGGAGTGTGTACAACAATCGACTTGAAGCTTCGGCTACCCTATAAAATATATTTTATATAAAAAACATATCCCTTGAACAAGCCCCATATAATTTATTAAATACTGATATGGAAGTGCGTCTATGGAAAGGTATAGAAGTCCATACCGCAGAGGCAGAACCTCCTCCGGTGCCCGCCGCACCGAAAAAAAGAGCAGTACACTGGGAAATCAGCTTTCTGCGGCGGCTGTACTGCTGGCCTTTATAATAATACTTGCCTGTTCCGGCGGAAACAAATCTTCGGCTTTGCGCAATACCGCTTCGGAACTGCTTGGCAGAAACATACTGAATGAGCTGGAGGACAAGGGAACTGCAAAGGATAACATGGCGGAATTTATACGCTGTATGTTTTCCTATCCCGAAAGCTCCAGAAAGGATGCCGAGGAAGAAATAACCCGTGACATCAGAGAAAACGAGCGCACAGTCACCGCCGCCGAAATTACCGACAGCGAGCCTGCCGCCGAGGAAGAACCGCCGGAATAGCCGATGCCATGTGCATAACCGAGGACTGGATAGACCCCGTCGATGACGGAGTTATCTCCTCTTATTGCGGCACAAGGCTTAATCCCGTTCTCGGCGTTGAGGAATACCATGACGGTCTGGATATAGCCGCCGATGAGGGCGCATCCGTATATGCAGTCAGAAGCGGCACAGTCATTGATGTGCATGTATCTGAGACCTACGGCAATGTAATGAGCTTTGAAACCGATGACGGCTACACAATTACATATAGCCACCTCAAAAAAATTTTTGTCGAGGAAGGCGAAAAAATAACACAAGGCGAGACCGTTGCCCTTGTGGGTTCAACGGGTCTTGCCACAGGACCGCATCTGCACTATACGGTATATAAGTACACAATGCTAATGGACCCGATACAGTTTACATCCTATTAGGCGCAAAGCACCTAAGCAGAAATCATTCGGCATTCAAGCATTGCGACCCTTAGCATTGCTGTCAGCTTCTTTGGGCATAGCATTTATGTTGCATAAAAAACAGCCGGAGATAACTCTCCGGCATAATTCCAACGTAAAATTTATTTTATTACTCTCTCGGAAAAAGCATCCACATCAACAGATAAGCCAGCACCGTAAATCCGTGCAGAAGCAGTAAAAGCACCACAGCGCCGATTCTTACAAAGGACGGGTCAGTGCCTATGCATTCCGCAATACCCCCGCATACTCCTCCGAGCATTTTATTTTCGTTAGACAAATGAAGCTTCATATTTTATTCCTCCTTGCCTTCGTACCCGATTATATTCTCGAGTATCTCCCAGAGCTCATCCACGCCCGTCTTTGTCTCGCCCGAGAACGACACCAGTCTGTCCTCCGCAGACATATTCAGTCCCTTGCGGACTACGGAAAGCTGTTTCTGTATTTGGGAACGCTTTATTTTGTCAAGCTTTGTAGCAACAACTATTATGTCATAATTATAGTGCTTAAGCCAGTTGTACATCATTTTATCATTTTCGCCGGGCTCATGGCGTATATCCACCAGCATGACAATACCCATAAGTGTATCCCTTTTATTCAGGTATTCCTCAATCATTACGCCCCAGCGTTCAATCTCGGTCTTAGGCGCCTTGGCGTATCCGTAGCCGGGCAGGTCTACGAAATACAGTATATTTTCCACATCATAGAAATTAATGGTACGGGTCTTGCCGGGCTGTGAGCTAGTTCTCGCCAGCGCCTTGCGTCCTATCATTGCGTTTATAAGCGTCGATTTTCCGACATTAGACTTGCCGGCAAAGGCTATCTCCGGTTTTTTGTCCGTCGGGTACTGGCTCATTTTTACACCTACTGCGGCCAGTGAGACGTTGTTGACCTTCATATCAGTTTCCTCCTGCAAAAGCGTTTTCCATGACCTGTTCCATTTCCGTAACATAGATGAAGTTTACGCCGTTTTTAATCTCATCGGGCATTTCCTCCACGTCATCGGCATTGGCCTTGGGAACGATAATATTTGCTATTCCCATGTGTTTGGCAGCAAGTGTCTTTTCGTTAAGTCCTCCTATGGGAAGCACTCTGCCCCTTATGGTGACCTCTCCTGTCATGGCTATGTCATTTCTGACGGGTCTGCCTGTCAGTGCGGATATCATTGCCGTTGTCATGGTAATTCCTGCCGAAGGGCCGTCCTTAGGAACTGCACCCTCGGGAATATGCAGGCAAATATCCGTATTGGAATAAAAATCATCTTCCAGTCCAAGCTCCTCTGACCTTGAGCGTATGTATGCCAGCGCCACCTTAGCCGACTCCTGCATTACCTTGCCCATGTTTCCTGTCAGCTCCAGCTTTCCTGTACCCTTCATGGTGTTTACCTCTATAATAAGGGTCTGTCCTCCCACCTGTGTCCATGCCAGTCCCCTTACAACGCCGACGGTGGGCTCTGCAATTTCTATATCTCCGCTGTGTATGGGCTTTCCGAGATATGTCTGTATGTTTTTAGCCGTTATCCTTACGTTTTTCTTTTCTCCAGTAAGAATCTGCTTGACAGCCATGCGGCACAGCTTGCCGATTACTCTTTCCTGCTTTCTGACTCCCGCTTCACGGCAGTAACTGTTTATTATTGTTTCAACGGCTTCGTCAGATATTTTCAGCTGACTTTTTTTCAAGCCGTTTTCCTTAAGCTGTTTTGGTATCAGGTGTCTTACGGCTATCTGTTTCTTTTCCTCCGCCGTATATCCCGGCAGCTCTATTATTTCCATTCTGTCTCTGAGAGCAGGCGGAATGGCCGAGGAATCATTTGCTGTGCATATAAAAAGCACCTTGGAAAGGTCATATTCCACCTCGATATAGTTATCACGGAATGTGTTGTTCTGCTCTGAGTCCAGCACCTCCAGAAGGGCGGCGGAAGGGTCTCCCTGATAGGATGAGCCGAGCTTATCCACCTCGTCCAGCAGCATAAGCGGATTAACTGTACCTGCCTGCTTCATGGCGTTTATTATTCTGCCGGGCATGGCGCTGACATAGGTCTTTCTGTGGCCTCTTATCTCTGCCTCGTCCTTTACTCCGCCCAGTGACATTCTGACATATTTTCTGCCCAGTGCCCTTGCTATGGATTTGGCTACCGAGGTTTTACCAACTCCCGGAGGGCCCGCCAGACACAATATCGTCGAAGTCTTTTCCTCCGTATTCATTCTTACGGCAAGGTACTCTATTATCCTTTCCTTGACCTTTTTAAGACCGTAATGGTCCTCGTCCAGTATTCTTTCGGCTTCGGCAAGGTCTTTGCTGTCCTCCGTGGTTTCGCTCCAGGGGATAGCCAGCATATATTCGATATAGTTTCTCGCTACGTTTGCTTCAGGTGTAGTAACAGGAATACGTCTCAGGCGCTTTATCTCCTTTTCAACTACGTTTTTGGCATTCTTAGGCATGTTTTTCTTTTCAGCCATAGCCGTATATTTTTCTATTTCTTCCTCAATCTCGTCCCTGTCGCCAAGCTCCTCGTGTATCACCTTAAGCTCCTCACGCAGGTAATAGTCCCTCTGGGATTTATCCATGCTCTTTTTAACCTTGGACTCTATGGCTTTTTTGAGATTAAGTATATTTATTTCCTTCTGAAGCTTTTCATATACGCCCTTAAGTCTTTCAAGGGGGTCGAAGATTTCCAGCAGTCTCTGCTTTTCATCTATGGGCATGGTCACCGCCGAGCTTATTATATCAGCCAGCTGACCGGGCTTGGTAGCGTTAATAACATTAGTTATCTGTTCCTGTCCTCCGCCCTTTGTACCGTTCACTCTTGAATAGCTGCTGAAGCAGTCCGACACAATTCTCATAAAGGCCGCAGTCGTCTCGTCATAGGTAACCTCGGTGTCCTGGGGTATTGTCTCATATTCGGCAAAGAGGCAATCTCCCCTTTCCTCAATAAGACATATGTCAGCCCTTTCCAGACCCTCAACGATAATATGCGAAACATTGCCGGGCATCATAAGCGTCTGCTTAACGGAAGCGACAACACCTACGCTGTATATGCCGTCTGCATCGGGTTCTGTGTCGCTCAAATCCTTTTGAGCTGCCAGTACAACCTTATTTTTATATTCAGCCGAAGCCTTCTTCATGGCGGCTATGGATTTCTCCCTGCCGACAGGAAAGCTTGTTATCATATTCGGAAAAACTACAACTCCCCTTACGGGAATGAGCGGTAAGCTGTTTTTACTGTTCTCCATTAACCTTTTCACCTCAAATTCATGTTAAATTATATAATATCACAAATTTCGCCTTTATACAAATATACAAGGTCTGTATTTATTATAAAGTATGTACTTTAGATTTTAGTTTATCGGCATCACGATGCCGAGGCGTAAAGATGAGCTGTTGCACACTCCGAGTGCGTGGAATTGCTGTCCGAAGCCTCGGCTTCTAGTTTTCGTTTTTTCGCTGTCCCAGCGAGTGCACGCAGGGGAAGGAGACCATTCGGAGTATGCCTTAGAACACCCAACGGTGCAATGTACCAATTGAGTAGGTGCGTTACATAAAGTGAACATTGCACGCTGTAGGGCGTCTAACATCGAAGCCCATTGTCTCCTGTCCTCTGTTTGCTTGTCTTGCCTTGCTCACTGACGTTCGCAATTCTGCGCAGCTCACAGAAAGTCGCTCTCCCTGCATCTGCCACAGGCAGCGAGCTTGTTTCCCCCAACGTCCCCCAATCCCTTTTGGGCGACGCTTTAAACCCAAACAAGTCGGATATTTATTTAGCAGGTTCACGTCAATACATTCCCGACCTAACGACCGGGCCTATGTTGTGCACAAGCTTATGACAGCTACGGCTGAAATTCTAATGTAGAGCATAGTGACATGTTTTGTAAAGCCGTGCCGCGGGCGAAGTTCGCGAATGTATAACTGTTATTTAGCTACCCAAAAGTCAGGTCTGTTTGGGTTTGAAGCGTGTCCGAAAGAGAATGGGGTCGCGAGGGGAAGGAGACAATGGGCTTCGCAACTCCGAATGGTCTCCTTCCCCTGCGTGCACTCGCTGGGACAGCGAAAAAACGAAAATTAGAAGCCGAGGCTTCGGAAGGCAATATCTATGCACTCAGAGTGTGTACAAACTCGATTTGAAGCTTCGGCTTCGGATAGCATTATTCGGCAACTTTAGTTGCAACAAACTAAAATTTAAACTCCCTCTTTACAAAAACAGTCATATCATTTATAATAAATACTTGTCGGAACGGCAATAATATAGCTGTTCCTAATTTAAAAGTCAAACGCTTTGATGCGGACAGTAGATATGCTTTTTAAGCTTCAGCGAATCCGGGAGGGTGCAAGCCGGATGCTTGCGGTATATTGAAAATCACCGCGGAGCGGCCCGATGAAATTTAGTAGTTTGGGACGTTTCCCTACGTTAGAGGGGCATGTATAATTATTGTTATACGGTTTGAGGTGGATGTCTTTTAAGACGTCAAATCAGGTGGTACCGCGGAGAGTAGGCTCATTCGTCCTGTAAGGGAGAATGAGCCTTTATTATGTTTAAGTATTTGGAGGTACAGAAATGTTATATGAAAAAGTGTCCACAGACCTTAATTTCGTGGACAGAGAGCAGAAGGTGCTCGAATTCTGGAAAGAGAATGAAATATTCAAAAAAAGCATAAAGCTTCGTGAGGGCAATCCCAGATTCACATGGATTGAGGGACCTCCGACAGCCAACGGCAAACCCCATATCGGACACGTTGAGACAAGATCCATTAAGGACCTTATTCTTCGTTACCGTGTTATGAAGGGCTATGATGTTCTTCGTAAGGGCGGATGGGATACCCACGGCCTTCCCGTAGAGCTTGAGGTAGAAAAACAGCTCGGAATCAGCGGTAAGCCTCAGATTGAGGAATACGGTGTTGAGCCCTTCATCAAAAAATGTAAGGAAAGCGTATGGAAATACAGCACAGAGTGGGAGCAGATGAGTGACCGTGTTGCTTTCTGGGCAGACATGGACGACCCCTATGTAACATACCATGACACATACATCGAGTCCGAATGGTGGGCACTCAAAAAGATTTGGGAAAAGGGACTTCTCTATAAGGGACATAAGGTAGTTCCTTACTGCCCTCGCTGCGGAACAGCCCTTTCAAGCCATGAGGTTGCTCAGGGCTATAAGGATGTAAAGGAGCTTTCTGTATATGCTAAGTTCCCAGTTGTAGGCAAGGAAAACGAATATATTCTTGCATGGACAACAACACCCTGGACGCTTCCTTCAAACGTTGCCCTTGTTGTAAACGCCAATGAGGATTACTGCAAGGTAAGCTATAAGGGAGAATATCTTATCTTCGCAAAGGCACTCGTTGAGACGGTTCTCAAGGAGGATTATGAGATAGTTGAGACCTTTAAGGGCGCAGACCTTCAGGGCACAAGATACACATGCCTCTTTGATTTCCTCGAGGACGACCCTAAGGGCTTCTATGTAGTAACAGATGATTATGTAACTCTTACAGACGGTACAGGCGTAGTTCATACTGCACCCGCCTTTGGTGAGGACGACTACAGAGTAGGCAGAGTATACGGCCTTCCTTTCCGTCAGTATGTTGATACACAGGGTAACTTTACAAGCGAGGTAACCCCTTGGGCAGGCAAGTTCGTTAAGGACTGTGATAAACCCATTATCGAATATCTTAAAGAAAAAGGACTTCTCTTTGCGGCTGTTCCTTTCGAGCACAGCTATCCTTTCTGCTGGAGATGTGACACACCGCTGCTTTACTATGCAAGAAGCACATGGTTCATCGAAATGACAAAGGTAAGAGACAGACTTGTTGCCAACAATGAGACAATTGTGTGGTATCCCGACAACATCAAGCACGGACGTTTCGGTAACTTCATCGAGAATGTTATCGACTGGGGCTTAAGCCGTGAGCGTTACTGGGGCACACCTCTGCCCGTATGGGAGTGCGAATGCGGATACTTCCACACCATCGGCAGCGTTGAGGAACTGAGAAGTATGTCCGACGACTGCCCCGAGGAGTTGGAGCTTCATAAGCCCTATATCGATGCGGTTCACATTAAATGCCCTAAATGCGGCAAGCAGATGACAAGGGTTCCCGAGGTTATAGACTGCTGGTTCGACTCAGGCTCTGCACCCTTCGCTCAGTGGCATTATCCGTTTGAAAACAAGGATATATTTGAGAAGCGTTTCCCTGCAGACTTCATTACAGAGGCCGTTGACCAGACAAGAGGCTGGTTCTACTCCATGCTTGCTGTATCAACACTTGTATTTGATACAACATCATATACACACTGTATGTCAATGGGACATGTTCTTGATAAATACGGCATCAAGATGAGTAAGCATAAAGGAAACGTAGTAGACCCCTGGGACGTAATGAACAAACAGGGAGCCGACGCTATCCGCTGGTATTTCTATGTTAACTCTGCACCCTGGCTGCCATGCCGTTTCGATGACGAGGCCGTTGACGAGTCCCAGAGAAAATTCATGGGAACATTCTGGAACACCTATGCGTTCTACGTTCTCTATGCAAATATAGACAACTTCAATCCTATGGACTACAAGCTTGAATATGACAAGCTTCCTCCTATGGATAAGTGGATACTTTCAAAGCTCAATACACTTGTTAAGACCGTTGACGAGGGACTTTTTGAGTACAAGATTACTGAGCCCGCAAGAGCGCTCCAGAGCTTTGTTGACGACATGAGCAACTGGTATGTAAGAAGAAGCCGTGAGCGTTTCTGGGCAAACGGAATGCCTCAGGACAAGATAAACGCTTACATGACACTTTACACAGTGCTTTCAACTCTTGCAAAGGTTTCCGCACCCTTCACACCTTATATTGCAGAGGAGATTTACAGAAACATCGTTGTCAAGGTAGACCCTTCGGCACCCGAAAGCGTACATCTGTGCGACTTCCCCGCTGTAAACGAGGATTGGATAGACAAGGAGCTTGAGGACAACATGGAGCTTGTTCTTGACATCGTTGTTCTCGGACGTGCCGCAAGAAACGAAGCCAACATCAAGAACAGACAGCCCATCGGCACAATGTATGTAAGAGCCGAAAGAGCACTGCCCGAAATGTATGCAAGTATCGTTCTTGACGAGCTGAATGTTAAGAAGATTGAGTTCACAGATGATGTTGAGGGCTTCGTAACATACAAGTTCAAGCCCCAGCTTCGTACATTGGGACCCAAGTACGGCAAGCTTGTACCTAAAATCGGCGCTGCACTGGGCGAGGTTGACGGAACTGCATTTATGAACGAGCTTAAGGCCAACGGCAAGGTAACACTTGTTATCGACGGCACGGAGATTGTGCTTGAGGAAAGCGACCTGCTCATTGATACAGCCCAGAAGGAGGGTCATGTATCCGTAGAGGATAACGGAGTAACGGTTGTTATGGATACAAACCTTTCCGACGAGCTTATTGAAGAAGGCTTCGTAAGAGAGATTGTCAGCAAGATTCAGACAATGCGTAAGGAAGCAGGCTTTGAAGTCCTTGACAGAATCGCCGTTTACCATAAGGACAGCGATAGGGTTGCCGGCGTAATCGAGCGCAATAAGGAAAGCATCATGGGCGATGTTCTGGCTGTTGAAATGACAGAGGGTACAGGCGAAGGCTATACTAAGGAATGGAATATCAACGGCGAAAAGGTAACACTGTCTGTTAAAAAGATGTAATGTATTAAGACCTTGAGGCTCTGCCTCAAACACTGCAAGGCTTCTTTTATGGGGCTCTGCCCCAAACCCAGCAAGCCTTTGAAAAGGCTTGACCTAAACTTTAAACCGAAAAACATACGTTTTTCGGGGAGGAATAATTTAAATATGTACAAACTCGGAGCTTGGACTGAGAAAAACGCAGTTTTTCTGTAAAAGTTTTGAGGGAGTTTAAGAGGGGACTTTTTCAAAAGTCCTCTCTTTTGATGTTGTGTATAAAAAAGCAAACCCTGTTGTGATTTACTCACAACAGGGTCAATTAATTTAGAATATACCAATCTGAAACAAAAAATTTCTTGGGGATTTTTTGTTTCGGTGCCATAACAAGTTGAAATCTCCAAAGGATTTCAACTTAAGCGGCTCCGCCGCTTCGCTGCTTAAAGAATTGTTTTTTCGGGCTCCGTAAGCGATGCCATTGTTGCATGCATATCCTTGAGATAGAAAACAGACATGGCGGGATTTTCTGCCGAGCCGTACATCTTAAGTAGGTCGGGCATTACTTCAAATACCTTTTTCTTGGCCTCCATGTTGTCGTTGTCAAATACTACCTCGCCGCTGACACGCAGGAAGTGTGTGTCGGGAGCCATTGAGCAGAATTCAACTCTGGGGTTCTTCTCCATCTGCTTGCATACCTTTTTGGGCAGTGCGGTTACCATATAAAATTTATCATCAAACATCATATGGAAGCCGAAGGGACGCACTCTCGGCTGACCGTCATCATCGGTAGCAAGATAAAATATCGGGTTTTTTTCTAAAAATTTCAGTAATTCTTCCATATATAACATCCTTTCTTGTCATACAACAAAATGCTTTAAATTTAATTATATACCGAAAATCGAAAAATTTCAACAGATTTTAACAAATACTTGTATGATTTCAAACACATTTGACAGTGAAATAAAAACATACTTGTTACTTGTTAAAAAAAGTGTTATAGTAAAGTTGATAGCATATATTGGTTTTTATAGAAATAAAATATGCAAATGTACAAATATGCGTGTTTTAGTTCTTCAAAAGTAAATTTGTGACCGGGAGGAAAAATTATGACCAAAAAATACGTTTACATGTTCAGCGAGGGAAATGCCTCAATGAGAAACCTGCTGGGCGGCAAAGGTGCCAACCTCGCAGAAATGACAAATATGGGACTTCCTATTCCCCAGGGCTTTACTGTTTCTACAGAGGCCTGCACAGAGTATAACGAGGGCGGCAAGGTGCTTTCCGACGAAATGGTAGCACAGATAGAAGAAGCACTTAAAAAGCTTGAAGGAATTGCAGGAAAAACACTCGGAGACAATGAGAACCCTCTGCTTGTTTCGGTTCGTTCGGGAGCCAGAGCTTCAATGCCCGGTATGATGGACACAGTCCTCAATCTGGGACTTAACGACATATCCGTCCAGGGTCTTGCAAAGGCTACGGACAACCCCAGATTTGCATATGATTCCTACAGAAGATTCATAATGATGTTTGCTGATGTTGTTATCGGTGTTTCCAAGTCAAAGTTTGAAAGAAGACTTGACGAATATAAAGAACAGGTCGGAGCAAAATATGACACAGACCTTTCTGCCGACAACCTTAAAGAGGTAGTTGAGATATTCAAGCAGATTTATCTTGAGGACCAGGGCAAAGAGTTCCCTCAGGACCCCAAGGAACAGCTCTTCGAGGCTGTTAAAGCAGTATTCCGTTCATGGGATAACCCCAGAGCATTTACTTACAGAAGAATGAATGACATACCCTACAGCTGGGGTACAGCCGTAAACGTACAGATGATGGTATTCGGCAACATGGGCGACACATCAGGTACAGGTGTTGCCTTCACAAGAAATGCCGCTACGGGCGAAAAGATGATATTCGGCGAATATCTTATCAATGCCCAAGGCGAGGACGTTGTTGCCGGTGTTCGTACACCTAAGCCCATCGCTACTCTTGAACAGGATATGCCCGATGTATATGTTCAGTTCATGGATATAGCCAATAAGCTTGAACAGCATTACAAAGATATGCAGGATATGGAGTTCACCATTGAGAAGGGCAAGCTCTATTTCCTCCAGACAAGAAACGGAAAGAGAACAGCAAATGCCGCTCTTAAGATTGCCGTTGACATGGTTGATGAAGGTCTCCTTACAACAGACGAGGCTCTTATGAGAGTTGAACCCAAACAGCTCGACCAGCTTCTTCATCCCGCATTCGACCAGAGTGCTCTTAAGGCCGCTAAGGCTCTCGGCAAAGGCCTTCCCGCTTCTCCCGGAGCAGGTGCAGGTAAAGTATACTTCACAGCTGAGGATGCAAAGGCTGCAGCAGATGCAGGCGAAAGAGTTGTTCTTGTCAGACTTGAGACTTCACCCGAGGACATCGAGGGTATGGCAGTTGCACAGGGCATCCTTACAGTCCGCGGCGGTATGACAAGCCACGCTGCCGTTGTTGCCAGAGGTATGGGACGCTGCTGCGTATCAGGCTGTGAGGCTATCAAGATGAACGAGGCCGCTAAGGAATTCACTCTCGGCGGAGTTACATTCCACGAGGGAGACTACATAAGCCTTGACGGTTCTACAGGTAATATTTACGGTGAGGATATACCTACTGTAGACCCCGAAATCTCAGGAAACTTTGCTAAGTTCATGGCATGGGCCGATGCAAGGAGAGACCTTAAGGTAAGAACAAATGCCGATACACCCAAGGATGCCGCAACAGCTATCTTCTACGGAGCAGAGGGTATCGGACTTACAAGAACAGAGCACATGTTCTTTGAAGAAAACAGAATACTTAAATTCAGAAAGATGATACTTTCCGATAGCGTTGAGGAAAGAGAAGCCGCTCTTGACGGAATTATGCCTTACCAGAAGCAGGACTTCATCGGAATCTATAAGGAAATGCAGGAGAGACCGGTAACAATCCGTCTCCTTGACCCTCCTCTCCATGAGTTCCTTCCCAACACTGACGAAGAGTTCGAGATACTTGCCAAGGAAATGGGTAAGACCGTTGAGGAGCTTAAGATTAAGGCTAAAGGTCTCCATGAGCTTAACCCCATGATGGGTCACAGAGGATGCCGTCTTGCCGTTACATATCCCGAAATAGCAAGAATGCAGGCAAGAGCCATCATCGAAGCTGCTATCGAAGTAAACAACGAGCTTAATATACATATCGTTCCCGAAATAATGATTCCTCTTGTAGGCGAAGTTAAGGAGTTCAACTTCGTTAAGGAGATAGTTGACGAGACAGCAAAGGCTGTTATTGCAGAGAAGGGTGCAGAGCTCAAATATCTCATCGGTACTATGATAGAGATACCCAGAGCATGCCTTACAGCCGATAAGATTGCCAAGGAAGCAGAGTTCTTCTCATTCGGTACGAACGACCTTACACAGATGACATACGGTCTTTCAAGAGACGATGCCGGCAAGATTTTGTCAGACTACATTGACAAGCTCATCTATGAGGGCGACCCTACAGCCAAGATTGACCGTGAGGGCGTTGGCCAGCTTATGAAGCTTGCAGTAGAAAAGGGCAGAGCAGTTCGCCCCGACCTTCACCTGGGCATCTGCGGAGAGCACGGCGGAGACCCTTCATCTGTTGAGTTCTGCCATATGATCGGCCTGGATTATGTATCATGCTCACCTTTCCGTGTGCCCATCGCAAGACTTGCGGCAGCACAGGCAGCTATCACATATCCGAGAAAGTAAATAATAAAAATCAAGGTCTGCTTTTAAGCAGGCCTTATTTTTATTATTTGAAATAAATTTTAATTTGGTGCACTCTCCGAGTGCATAATATTGCTGTCCGAAGCTTCGGCTTCAAATTTACGGTTTTCCACACTCCGAGTGGGTGCCCTTTGCGCTCTGGCGAGCGCCAATACCTTGGGGAGAGGCAACAGCTTAAATTGCGAAGTCCGCAGTTTCCTCTCCCCAATCCCCCTCTCTTTTCTTGGACACGCCTTAAACCCAAACAAGTCGGACATTTATTTAGCTGATTTATGGCAATACATTCCCGACCTAGCATCCGGGTCTATGCTGTGCACAAGCTTATGACAGCTATGGCTGAATTTCTAATGTAGAGCATAGTGACATGTTTTGTAAAACCGTCCCGCGGGCGAAGTTCGCGAATGTATCACCGCTAATTAGCCGACCAAAAGTCAGGTTGGTTTGGGTTTGAAGCGTGTCCAAAAGAGAATGGGGTCGCAAGGGGAAACAAGCTTGACCACTGCCGGTGGCAGATACAGGGAGAGCGACTTTCTGTGAGCTGCGCAGAATTGCGAACGGCAGTGAGCAAGGCAAGACAAGCGAACAGAGGACAGGAGACAATGGGCTTCGATGTTAGACGCCCTACGGCCTGCAAT
>JAQXNZ010000190.1 GCA_029098265.1 Clostridia bacterium
AGTGTCGACAAAGTCGACACTAAGTTGAAAACAGGTTTTCAACTTGTTTAAATTAATGCATGAATGGCTATTCCATCGGCCGCTGGCCTTGAAACACGCCATTCTCCTCGGCCGTTATCACTTTGCTTGCAAAGCGCCTGCTTGCAGGCGGCGGCGTTGCCGCTGATATGTGCGCGGTCTCTATAACAGGTTCACAAATTCCCTTCGGGAACACCTATCGGTGCCGGAGTATATTCTTCCGGTTTGCTTTCCTGCGGATTAAACTTGGAAAACTCTTTGTTTTCCAAACCTTTCCGCCCAAAAGACCAGTTTGTCTACAGTCTGAAGCCTATATATTAAGTATATAAGCTTTTGCGGCATATATTACCGCTATATGTCCGTACTTACGGCACGTTTTTCAATTATTCCACACTTCTGTACATGGAAGCGGCGACTTCCTTCTTTTGGGTCTCACTGATGTCCAGCACCTCAACCTTTGTTGTGCTGTTTCCGAATTTTATTTCGATTATGTCGCCTATTTTGACCTCTGTACCGGCCTTGGCGACCTTGCCGTTGACAGTTACTCTGCCGGCGTCGCAGGCTTCATTTGCCACCGTGCGGCGCTTTATTATTCTGGAGACCTTAAGGTATTTGTCCAGTCTCATTGCGTTCACCCCGTAAACAAAAAGCCGTCTGAAAACTCAGGCGGCTATGATAATCTGATACTTATGCGTTGATGGCATCTTTTAAAGCTTTTCCTGCTTTGAATCTGGGAGCCTTTGAAGCAGCTATGGGCATGGGCTCGCCTGTCTGAGGATTGCGGCCTTCTCTTGCAGCTCTCTCAGCTACATCGAATGTACCGAAACCTACGAGCTGAACTTTGCCGTTCTTTGTAAGTTCTTCTGTAACAACATCCTCAAAAGCCTTTAAAGCCTTTTCTGCGTCTTTTTTGCTTAACTCAGCCTTCTCTGCGATAGCAGCTACTAATTCAGTCTTGTTCATTCTTTGTCCTCCTCAACATAATCCAACAGATTGTTTTTATTTTTCATCTGCAGCTGATTGTCCATCCGGTTTCCAAAGGCTTTTCTTAAGCCCCGCCGACATTACCTTCAGTTGTATATTATTAGTTTCAGCCGATGATTCAATATATTCAAATTTATTTATAAACTTTTCTGTAGCTTTTGTCAAGGAAAACTCGGTATTTAATTGCATTTTCCTAGAAATGTTGGCCATTTTAAGCATTATACTGCCTATTTTCTCATCGGCAGCCTCACCGCTTTCTCCCTCCAGTGAGGCCAGCTCCTCGGCAAGCGCTCTCGGACTTACAAAGGTCTCGTCTATCTCTCCCATATCAAGGCCTGCATTCTTCGCCTTGAACAGCACCTTTTCGGCTCTCATAAGGGCAGGAAGCGCCGCAGGTATGGCTCTGAGCACCTCGGTCTGTGTGCCATAGCCCTTTTCCTTTTTCTTGTTGTCCTCCCATTTTCCCAGAAAGGCGTCTGTATTTCCGTCAGCCGCTTCTCTGAAGTCATCGGCGTTCTCACCGCCGAAAATATGAGGATGTCTCATAATCATCTTTCGGCATATTCCGTCCGCCACATCGTTTATGTCAAACAGCCCCGCCTCCTTTGCCATCTGTGCCTGGAATACAACCTGAAACAGCAGGTCGCCCAGCTCCTCACACAGCTCCGCACTGTCATTATCGTCTATGGCCTGTATAGTTTCGTAGGCCTCCTCCGCTATATATTTCTTCATACTGCCCGGATTTTGCTTTTTGTCCCAAGGACAGCCGTTTTCACCCCTAAGAATTGACACTACGTTCAGCAGTGCGTCAAAATCATATGACATTTGTGCCACCTCCTAATGCTCATAATACCATAAAATCCGCATATCTCACAATTGATATATTAAAATTCTTATAGTATAATTTTTTTGATTGGCTAAAACAAAAATATTACTTTTTTTGATAGGAAGGTTATGCTATGTTTAAAATCTTAAGAAAAAAGGAACTCAATCCTTCTGTAACACTCATGGATATAGAAGCTCCCCTTATTGCAAAAAAGGCAAAGGCAGGTCAGTTTATTATTTTCCGTGTAGATGAGGAGGGCGAAAGAATTCCCCTTACAATCGCAGACACAAATAAAGAGACCGGCGCTGTAACTATCATTTTCCAGAAGGTCGGCCTTTCCACCGAGCTTCTTGCCGCAAAGAACGAAGGCGATACAATTCTTGACTTTGTAGGCCCTCTCGGTATTCCCACAGAGCACGAGGGACTCAAAAAGGTTGCCGTTGTAGGCGGCGGCGTAGGCTGTGCCATCGCTTTCCCCCAGGCAAAGACACTCTTTAACAACGGCTGTGAGGTTGACGTTATCGCCGGCTTCCGTACAAAGGACCTTGTTATACTTGAGGACGAAATGCGTTCAAACAGCACAAACTATTATCTTATGACAGATGACGGCTCTTACGGAGAAAAGGGCTTCGTTACGGACAAGCTCAAGGAGCTTATCGAAAGCGGAAAGTCCTATGACGCAGTAATCGCCATCGGTCCTATCCCCATGATGAAGTTCGTTTCCCTTACAACAAAGCCCTACGGTATCAAGACTATCGTAAGCCTTAACCCCATTATGGTAGACGGCACAGGTATGTGCGGCGGCTGCCGTGTAACAGTGGACGGAAAAATAAAATTCGCCTGCGTAGACGGCCCCGACTTTGACGGACATCTTGTTGACTATGATGAGCTTATGAACAGAAATGCTGCCTATAAGGCACAGGAAGCCGAAACAAAGACAACTCATATCTGCCGCATGGACAAGCTGGCAAAAGAGCTTATTAAATAAGGAGGACACTAAAGTGGCAAACATGGCTATGGAAAAAACTCCGATGCCCGAGCAGGCGCCGGATATAAGAAACAAAAACTTCGAGGAGGTAACACTCGGCTATACTGAGGAAATGGCAATCAACGAGGCAAAGCGTTGTCTCAACTGCAAAAATATGCCCTGTGTAGCCGGCTGCCCCGTAAACATACACATTCCCGAGTTTATATCAAAGGTTGCCGATGGCGACTTCAAGGGCGCTTTCAAGGTTATCGAGCTTACAAATTCCCTTCCCGCCATCAGCGGCCGTGTATGTCCTCAGGAAACTCAGTGTGAAATGCACTGTGTAAGAGGCATTAAGGGCGAACCCGTAGGTATCGGACGTCTTGAGCGTTTCGTTGCCGACTGGTATATGGCAAACGTAAAGGAGGAGGTAGAAAAGCCTGTATCCAACGGCATAAAGGTTGCCGTAGTAGGCTCAGGCCCCTCAAGCCTTACATGTGCCAGCGACCTTGCCAAGGCAGGCTATCAGGTAACGGTATACGAGGCCTTCCATACGGCAGGCGGCGTTCTTGTATACGGAATACCCGAATTCAGACTTCCCAAGTCAATCGTACAGCATGAGGTTGACAGCCTTATCGCCCACGGTGTAGATGTCAAGACAGACATGGTAATCGGAAGAATACTTACAATAGACGAGCTTTTTGAGATGGGCTACAAGGCAGTATTCATCGGCACAGGCGCAGGACTTCCCTCATTCATGGGCATCGATGGCGAGGCTCTTTCAGGTGTATATTCAGCCAACGAATACCTTACAAGAATCAACCTTATGAAGGCCTACAGAGAGGGCTATGACACACCCGTTAAGCACAGCAGAAGCGTTGCCGTTGTAGGCGGCGGAAATGTTGCTATGGATGCGGCAAGATGTGCAAAGCGTCTCGGTGCAGAGCATGTATATGTAGTATACAGACGTTCCGAAGAAGAAATGCCTGCCAGAAACGAAGAAATACACCACGCTAAAGAGGAAGGCATCGAGTTCCTTCTTCTCAACAACCCCGTAAAAATCCTTGACGACGGCAAGGGTGCGGTAAAGGGAATGGAATGCATAAAGATGGAGCTTGGCGAGCCCGATGCTTCCGGCAGACGCAGACCCATTGAGATAAAGGGCAGTGAATTTGAGCTTGATGTTGATACAGTAATCATGGCGCTTGGCACATCACCCAATCCCCTTATCAGAACAACAACACCCGGTATTGAAGTAAACCGTCACGGCTGTCTCGTTGTAAACGAAGAAACAATGCAGACAAGCAGAGAAGGCATATATGCCGGCGGAGATGCCGTAACAGGCGCCGCAACGGTTATCCTCGCCATGGGAGCAGGCAAAAAGGCCGCCGCTGCCATAGACGAATATCTCGGCGGAAACAAATAAATAAAGCAATTTATCCCGTAACCAACCGTTGCGGGATATTTTATGCAAAAAACAGGTATATCCGTCTAAGACGGATATACCTGTCAGTTTTATACTGCTTATCTTTTAATTTCCTTTGCAAGGTTATAGGCGTGCATAAGATGCATTCTCATGGCGGCCTCCGCACCTGCGGCGTCGCCCTTCTTTATAAACTCAATAATCATCTTATGGTCGTTTATGGTATAGTCCTTTACCTCAGGGCTTACAACCTTGAATATGCTCTTCATATCCATACCCGCAAATATTACGGGAAGTATCTTAATAACAAATTCGTTCTTTGTTGCTTTGGCAATAGCGCAGTGGAATCTCTCATCAAGCTCAGTGCGGTATTCGGTGTTGTCCACATTAAGGTTGACAATCCTGTCAATCTCAATCAGCTCCTCAATATCGTCCGCAGTGGCTCTCTGAGCCGCATAGTTGGCCATAGTGGGCTCAATCATAGTTCTTGTCTCGAAGAAATACATACCGTTCATAGCCAGATTTTCAAGCTCACTGAAGCCATAGTCCTCGGTAAGCTCCTTGTTGTCGGCAACGAATGTGCCCTTTCCTCTCCTGATTTCAAGAACATTGTGAGCAATCAGAAATTTAACGGCTTCTCTGAGTGTCGTTCTGCTGACGCCCAGTTCACTGGCAAGTTCGTTTTCATTAGGAAGCTTGTCTCCTATATTGAACTTCTTTTCTATTGTTATCATTTTCAAAAGCTGTTCAGCGACCTTGTCTGAAAGCATAACGTTATTTTTCACCATACTACCTTATTCCCCCTGACTCTAAAGCTTCTTTCAGTGCTTTAATATCATCACTGTATGTTTTCTCCAGTGCTCTGTTGTATATTATGGCTGCCGGATGGTACAACGGAAAGATCCTGTTCTCCCCAAAACAAATGATCCTGCCGTGACTGTCACCTATCTGTGCCCTTCGGTTCCTCAAAACCGTCTGGAGAGGCACATTGCCGAGTGTTACAATCATATCCGGCTTTACAGCTTCTATCTCTTTATACAGAAACTGTGCAAAAAAATCAATTTCACTTCTGTCGGGTGGCCTGTTGACCGGTTTTCCCGTCTTAGGGCTGAGCCTGAAAGGACGAATTTTGACTGCGTTGGTCAGATACACGTCTTTTCTTTCCAGTTCTATCTGCGCCAGAAACTCCATGAGATTTCTGCCTGCCCTGCCCACAAAGGGCCTGCCCTCTTTTTCTTCATCTCCTCCCGGTGCTTCACCGATAAGCATCAGTCTTGAGTACGGATTGCCGTCTCCGAAAACGACCCTTCTGCCCGGAAAAGTCCGCTGTGAAGCCCTTTCCATGTCGTAATTTATTAATTTAAGACTTTCATCCATTTATCTGTAGTTCCCCATCTGCTTCGGCAGCCGTTGATGTCGTCAAGCACCCATTTGCCGCCAGAGCTGTTTCTTGAAATTTTTATATCGAAAATGTCGCCTTCTTCAATCAGGTGCATTATTCTTTCGGTAAAAAACAAACGTATATAGTATTCCTCGCCGTTTATATGGCTTAGTACTACGGAATTCCCCGTGAAAAAGCTGTCCGCCCGGAAAAGTCCGCTTCTGCACTCATAATCTCCCGAGGCATTCATTTTTTTCATCTTATATCTGTCAAAATCTATTATACAGGGCAGCTTGGATATGACAAAGCTGTTGTTATACTCCATTACAGCCTTTTTCAAAAGCAAGAGCCTAACCGATTCATATCTTACGCCCCTATCCAGATTATCAAATTTCTCCTGCACCGATGTGCCGCTGAGCATGTCTGCCATGCGCACATACTCATCAGCCGATGTGTAAAATGAATCTATAACCCTTCTGTCCTCCCTGCATACCTTATAGGGCAGCCATTTCAGAAAATACTCCGTAAAAAAGTGCTCGTCCGCCAGAGAGATCGTTACTCGCTTTTTTCTGCAATATTCATTCAAATATGCGGCACAGCGTATCTTTACCGAAGCCTCTGCCTCGGGATAGCAGTCAGATACTATCTGAGAATAAGCCTCATATACGCCGCACAGATTTGTAGTCATATAATCAACTCCGTATATTAATTTTATTATTAATATACCGGATTATATCTGTATTATTCTTTTCTGCGTCCCGACAGCACTGCTCCTGCGATAAGTCCTGCCGCAAAGCCTCCGATATGCCCGAAGTTGTCACAGCCTGCATCAAGAAATCCCATTCCTATGGATGCCGCCGCCATAATAAGCATTGTCATATAGCCAAGACCGTCCATTTTTCTGCCGCTTTTTTTGACGGTAACAATTATAAGAGCCAAAAGCCCGAATATTGCTCCCGATGCGCCGACTGCATAGCCGCCGTTGAAGCAGGCTGATAACAGACCGCCGCAAACACCCGAAAAAACGTATGTAATGAGCATGGATTTTCTGCCGCAGTATTTTTCTGCCCTGGTTCCGAATATGTAAAGCGAAAAGCTGTTAAGCATAATGTGCTCAACGCCGCCGTGGATAAACATGTATGTAAAGAGTCTGTATATCTGACCGCCGCCGAATATAAGCTCACGGTTTATGCCGAAGGTCCTGACGAAGCTGTCCTGAAGCCCCATAAGTGCCTGCACGGCAAATATTATAATATTTAAAGCAATAAGTACAGCGGCTGCGGCAGGAAACTTCTCAACAGGCTTCATTGCGCCTTCCGCAAACTCTCTCCTGCTTATGTTCTCAATGCTTTCGCCGTTTTCGGCATATACACTATCAAGGGCTTTTTCGGCACATTTTTCGATGCCGTTCAGTCTGTTTGGCTGACCCTTGCCAAAGCCCAGCCTTCTTCCGTCGGTATACCACCATACATTATGTATTTTCTCGTCCCTGACAAGTCCTCTGCCGTCGGCAAAGGCAGAAACATTCTCAATATTATCGGAATACAGTATGTTCACACATACGGCATTATTGAAAATGCCGCCGGCCTTTTCCAAAAGCTCCGTCATAACAGCGTTCATACTGCTTTCGTAATTATCTGCTAAAATATTATCAAAATTCGCCGCCGATACCAAATACAGCATCGGGCTTTCAGCCTTAGCAAACACAGCCGTATTTGTATTCTCTTTTCCGTTCATGTCCGAAAACACAAGGGAAAAGCCTTTTTTAGATAATTCGGCTGTAATACTTTTCAAATATGTTAAAAACAAAATATTTCTTCTCCAAAAATGTACGGAACGGTCATTTTTCCGTAAAAACTATTTCATTACCGCAGTTTCACCCGAAATACATCTGCTCGAAAAAGATAACATTACAAAAAACAGTTATCTTCAAGCACCTATATTCCTATGAACCTATGGTACTACTTAATTATATAAAATTGCTAAAGTTTTGTCAAGATTTGGCGTATTTTATATGATTAAACCAATATAAAATCATATAATATCTTTTAATTTACCAAAAGTCAGCCGCCCGGCGACAACATTTTATGTAAACAGACGAATTTACCATGAATTAAACTGCGAAACGGCATAAAAAGCCATAGGCTTACAGTATAATACCCGCAAGAACAAGCACGGCAAACCCCGGAAGGCCAAGCAGTCCGCATATTCCCGCAGTTACGGCATTTATTCCTATATTCACCGAGGGAAATAAAATATTGACCGCATATATACCCGCCATGCCAAGCACCGACCCCAGCAGTATTCTGAATACCGTTTTTATCTGCCTTGAAAATACAGTGAGCAACAGAACGGCAATACAAACAAATATCATCGTGGAAATAATATTAGATGAATCCATATCATTCCCTCCCCTATGCCGTCACTTCGTCAAAGCCTTCGGCAACAAGACCGCATTTCTTGGCTTTTTTAAGAAAATAGCGATATTTGCTGTTCAGTGCCGATATTTCATATATATAGCAGTCTATGAGAGCCTCGTCCGTCGCCATATCGAAATTCATTCTTGCTGTCATCAGCTCCGTTTTTATCTTTTCAATGGCATCGATTATTGCCTGACCCTCTCTTTTAATATCATCGTCAGCGTTTTTCATAACCATACCTCCTGTTTCGCCATATAAATTCTGCTATATACAGGATATGTAAAAACGGGTATGATTATACGCCCAATGCGGCATATATCAGTATTTAAGCCCTGACTTTTCTATATGGCTCAGGCAGTATTTAGCTACTATGCCTATCACTATGCCTGTGACTATGCCCGAAATAAGAAGCGTCGGCAGATAGTACATAAGTCCCGGCGTCTGAAGCACAACAGCCGCCACCGCTATCTGTCCGATATTGTGGGCAACACCACCGAGGACACTAACGCCGATTACGCTCGATGACCTTACCTTTTTTGCAAGATACATTACGAGCATACTTAAAGCCGCACCTGCTATGCTGAACAAAAATCCCGAAAAGCCGTTGAATAGCAGTGCCGATATTATTACCCTTATGACATTTACACCTATAGCGGCTCCTGTGCCCATGAAATACAGCGCTATAAGCACTATGACATTTGCAAGACCCAGCTTAACTCCCGGTATCGGTACGGGAGAAGGCACCATAGCCTCCACATAGCCCATCAAAACGGCAAGAGCCGCAAATATTCCGTAAAAAGCAACCTTTCTGCTCATAATTCCTCCATTACTCTATCTCTATTATTACCTTGTGCGGAAGGCAGATTATGGTCTCATCCTTCCTGCTTATCTTTTTCTGGTCAACGCACAGTCCGTCTCTGCAGTCCGCATCAGTACAGTCGGCATATCCGTCCTTTACCTCTATCACGTTATAGCCCTCATCGGTTTCCACCGTTATGCTGTTGTCCTCATCGAGGGGAAGCCTTGCATATTCCTCCTTATCTATATAGACAACGGCGGTTGTGCCCTCATCCTTCGGCGAAAATATTCCGCTGGCGTATAAAACGGCGGCAACGGCGGCAATGACAGCTATAATTATTATGTCGAATTTTTTCAATGCTTAACATCTCCAATAACGGTTGAATTTGTCCTCAAATTAGTCCATAATATATTATACACTTTTTAAGGAGAAAGAAAATGAAAAAATTATTTTTACTTGGTTTAAGCGGCATATTGCTGACTGCCTGTGCTCCAAAAACCGCAAAGCAGACAGAATTTATGCTTGATACAATATGCACCATAACAATTTACGAGGAAAAGAACAAAGAAAAAACAGCCGATGAGCTTATAGAGGAAGCCTTTGAGCTGTGCAGCGGCTACGAGGATATGCTGAGCCGAACAATCGAGGGCAGTGACATATACAAGCTGAATAACTCAGGCGGCACCCCCGTGGAGGTATCCGACGATACCGTGGAGATACTTGAAGCCGCAAAGCGTTACAGCGAGCTTTCAGACGGCGCTTTTGACATAACCACCGCACCGTTAAGCATACTGTGGGATTTTGAAGGCGAGGACCCCCATGTTCCGCCCGAAGACCAGATACAGGCAATGACCGAAAAAATTGATTATACCAAAATTAAAATAGACGGAAACACTGTAACCCTTGAGGCTCCCGTCGAAGCCATAGACCTGGGTGCCATAGCCAAGGGCTACATAGCTGACAGGACTGCTGATTATCTGCGTGAAAACGGTGTTACCTCAGCATATATAAGTCTCGGCGGCAATCTTTATGCCATAGGCTCCAATTCTCAGGAAAAGCGTCCCTTCCGTCTCGGCATACAGGATCCCAAAAGCACCGACGGCTCCATAATAGGCTATGTGGAGGTTTCCGACAAATCTCTTGTTACATCGGGAGACTATCAGAGATTTTTTGAGGAAGACGGGAAACGCTATCATCACATACTCGACCCTGAGACAGGATACCCCACCGACAACGGTCTAAGCTCCGTTACGATAGTTTCCGACAAGTCATTAGACGGTGACGCCCTCAGTACAGCCTGCTTTGTCCTCGGACTTGATGACGGAATGAAGCTGATAAACAGTCTGGACGGCATAGAAGCCGTATTCATCGACAGCAGTAACGAAATTTATTTATCTGACGGCTTCGGAAAAACCATAGAGTTCTATGATGCCGAGTGATGCCCATGTAAATACGTTAAGTCTAAAGTGAAATTTTGCTCTTTTATTTAACTTTTAGTTGACAAATGAAGGTTATTGAAGTATAATAAAACCTGCGTGAAAAAAGAGCATGCCCAGATAGCTCAGTCGGTAGAGCAGAGGACTGAAAATCCTCGTGTCACTGGTTCGATTCCGGTTCTGGGCACTTTAAAAAGCCGAACTTTATAGTTCGGCTTTTTTGTATTTAAAAATACTTTAGAGTGTCGGCTCAGCCGAAAAAAAAGACCTCGGATTTCTCCGAGGTCCTTGTAATTCAAAGAGTATTAAATTACTTCTTCTCAACAACGATGCCTTTTGCAAGGTAGTCAGCGATTGTTGCGTCGTCGTATCCAAGACCCTTAAGGATTTCTGTTGAGTCCTCACCAAGTTTAGGTGATCTTCCACGGCCTTCTTCTTCCTTAAGCATAGGGTCAACTGTGAATTTAATAGGTGTTCTGATGTAGTAGATGTTCTTTCCATCGGGTGTGGGTTTCTTGAAGATAGAGTCGTTCTCCCACATCTGAGGGTCATCAGCAAGCTCTGCCATTGTCTGTACTCTTTCGAAAGGAAGGTCGAGCTTTGTAAGAATTTCTTCCCACTCTGCAAGTGTCTTTGTAGCCATGTAAGGCTCGATAGCTGCAACGAGTGCGGGGATGTTCTTCAGCATTGCGCCGTATGTAGCAAATCTTTCGTCCTCGAGAAGTTCGGGAGCGCCGAGACCATCTTTAGCGAATTTAGGGAACCAGTTATCATACTGAATAAGAGCGAGCTGGATCCATCTGTCATCCTTTGTCTTATATGTTGTGCAAACAGCACTGTTTGTCTTTGTTCTTGAAACGGGAAGCTCTGAACCGTAGTCCTTTGCACCGAGCATCCAGTTAAGTCCGTAAGCAGCTGCATCAAGGAGTGATACTGTAACTCTCTCGCCTACGCCGTCCTTCTGCTGTTTGTAGAGAGCTGCGCAGATACCTGATGAAAGAGCGATACCAGCATAGTCATCGCCGAAACCTGAAACGGGAACTGCGGGAGCTGTGCCTTTTTCCATAAGAGCGCTGGCGATACCTCCTCTTGAGAAGTATGCTGTGTAGTCGAAACCGGGTTTGTCTTTAAGGGGACCTTTTTCGCCGTATCCAAGGATTGAAGCATGGATAAGTCTAGGGAACATTGCATGTAATGTATCCCAGTCAAGACCCATCTTCTTAAGAGCCTGAACACGGTTGTTTGTAAGGAATACATCAGCTGTAGCAAGAAGCTTAAGCATAGCCTCTTTACCTTCGGGAGTCTTTAAGTTAAGGCAAAGGCCTTTTTTGTTAGCGTTCTGTACGTCGATACCGAAGCTGTATTCATCTGTTTCTTTAGGGTAATTGTAGCTAACCTGAGCTGCACGTAAGTCATCGCCCTTGGGTGACTCTACTTTGATAACTTCTGCGCCGTATGAAGCAAGAATTCTACCGCATGAAGGTGCAGCGATATATGTTGACAAATCTACGACTCTAACGCCTTCCAACTGTTTCATAATACCTATCTCCTTTTCATTAAAATAAAGTATTTGTATCCTCTGTCCGCGAGGATATGCATCCCGATATTTTGCCTGCGAGGCGACAAACTGTCAGGATTATAATTTTTCATGCGACGGCGGCATTTAAGTGTAAGGTTATTATACCTTTTTCGCCTAATACATCACCTATCACTGTCCTTATAATATCACTCTTGAATAAAATTTGCAACTACTTGAACTCATTTTTTAACAATATTCTGTTTTTTGACGGTTTTACAGAAGACGCCTTTGTGAATCATGGCAATTTTTATGCAATAATGACAAAACAATATTAAGTCATTAAAACCCCGTTAATTTTTTTGTATTTTAACGTCTTTTTAAGCCCTTACAATTATAAATTTTACCACGGCAAAAAATGGGGATTTC
>JAQXNZ010000191.1 GCA_029098265.1 Clostridia bacterium
TATTATCCCTCCGGTAATATATATGTGTCAACATCGGCTTATTTACATAATAAGCCATTATGATTAAACTTATCTTATTATTTTACATTTCATTACCGATTGTGTCAACATTGCCCCGTTTTTTTAAGAGAAAAGTAATAATCGAGCAAAGCTCGATCAGTTGAAGCCGCTTATTCTTTGTAAAAAATAAGCGGCTTCAACTGGTTTATTTTAAGGTATGAACAGCTAGTTTAAATAAATTTCAATGAAATTTTTTAAACTAGCTGTTCTCCAAGGGCGGGCAAAGCTCGCCCTTGGGTTCCACTCAGAAAAACCTTCCCGGTTTTTCTGAAACTTTTCCCGGTGCTGTCAGCTAAATTTGAATTGTGTACAACAGCGAACTTTGTAATTTTGTTTTAAAAAAGTCAACCCTGTCGTAATTCATTTACAACAGGGTCAATAAACTTATATTTAACGAATCTTAACGGAAAAGTTTTGCAGGAACTTTTCCGTTAAGTGCCAATAACAAGTTGAAATCCCAAAGGATTTCAACTTAAGCAGCTCTGCTGCACAAACCTCTGTGTCATACCGTCTATCATTCCCCTGTCCGTCAGCGTAAGCCCCGGGAGTACCGGCAGAGAAAATACAACCAGCATAAGCAGTGTAAATTCCTCGCCGCAGAGGGATTTTATTGTGTTTTCAATATTCTCAATTTCATCGCTGACCTCTTTGCAGGCATGGGTGCTCATAAGTCCAGCCACAGGAAGCTCAATTGCGCTTATGACCTTTCCGTCCTTTGCGGCACACATGCCGCCTCCTGTTTCCTTAAGTCTTTCGGCACATGCCCATGCGCTGTCTATATCCTTATAAAACACCGTAAAGTTATGGCTGTCATGGGAAACCGTCGTAGCCATAGCGCCCTCTTTCATATCAAAGCAGTCCATTACGGCAATGTTTTTGTCTCCCGAGCCGTATCTGTTTGCAACACAGACGAACTGCAGTTCATCGTGACCATCTATGGAAACATAACCGTTTTTAACAGGAAGCTCCATCCATCTGCCTGTTTTTACGGCTGCGTTTCCGCCGTTTCTTGTAAGCACAAGTATTTTGGCGCTGTCGCCGCAGCCCTCCGGTGCTTTCATCAGAAAGTCCTCGGGTGAAGCAATCTGCGGCATGTTTACCGTATTTGGCATATCGGCTATGGGAGATTTATCGTCATCGGCTGTATATACGCCGTTTTCAGCCACAAGTCTGCCGTCGACAAATACCTCTGAGGGCATATTTCCGTCAAGCCTTTTCACCAGCTGAAAGTCTGCCGCATATCCCGGTGCTATTGCCCCCAAATCCTCAAAGTTGTATTCCCTTGCGGCATTATAGGACGCCAGCTTTATCGCCTCTATGGGTTCCATACCCATTTCAATAAGCTTTCTTACAACTGCGTTAATGTGTCCTTTTTCAAGCAAATCCTTGGCATGAACGTCGTCGGTGCATATAGATACATTGTCATGCCAGAGCTGTCCGTCTATACCCTTTTTCTGCTCAGTCAAAGCATCGATTATGGAGCTTGCTCTGAGATTGATATGCATGCCGTTTCTCAGCTTTTCCCTGACCTCGTCGGCAATACTGCTTTCGTGGTCGGACTTGGGCCCGCCGAGTATATAGGCCGCCAGTTCCTTTCCCCTTGCCATAGGAGAATGGCCCTGGAGAAACATATTTCTCTTTATGCCCTCGTCTATTATGCCGTGCATACGCTCGCAGTCATTGTACACGCCCACATAGTCCATTATCTCCGCTATGCCGACAACTCCGTCCATATCCAATATTTCTCCGACTTCCTCCGCACCGAAGTAAGCGCCGTTGCCCTCCAAAGCAGGAACTGCGGGAACACTGGATGGTGCCAGAACATAATGGCGAATTGCCTGTTTCTTACCGTTTTCGAGCATAAACCTGACTCCGTCTATGCCCATTACATTTGCTATTTCATGAGGGTCGGTGCATACCGTTGTCGTACCCCATACAGCCGCTGCTCTGCCCAGGTTTTCGGGCAGCATCATGGAGGACTCCACATGCATGTGGGTATCAATAAAGCCGGGTATCATATATTTTCCGCCGCCGTCATATATCTCTTTGCTTTTGACGGAGGTTTCCTCGCCCTTTTCCCTCACTCTGACAATCATTCCGTCAAGTATATCCACCGAAGCGGGATATATTTCTCCTGTCAGCACATTGACAAGCTGAACGTTTTCCACAGTCATATCACATTGTATTTTCTGCATAGCCGCGGCAATAAGCCTTGATCTGTCTTTTTTCTGTGTACGCATCGGAATGATCGTCTCCTTTCAAAATTTATCCAAGCTTTTCTTCGAGCATCTCAATGCCCTTGTTTATTCTCTTTATTGTCTCATCCTTGCCGAGAATAACAGCAAGCTCAGTTGCTCCTCCGGGTGATGAAGGCTTGCCTGAAAGGGCTGTTCTTACGGGCCAGAGTATCTGGCCGTTTTTAAGTCCGTTATCCTTGGCAAGAGCCATAAGTCTCTCATAAAGGGCATCGTTTGTCCATTCCGTCTGTTCTTCAAGCACGGGAACAGTAAGCTTCAGTGAGCTTAACGCTATCTCTTCCGTAGTTTTCATCTTTTTGTGGATATAAAGCTCTGTTGAATATTCGGGAAGCTCGTCTATGAAATCTATCATTGAAGGTATGTCGTTGAGTGTTTCAAGTCTTGTTTTAAGAAGCTCGCCGACAAATTTCAGATCAACTCCGGGTGTCTTTACAGCCTCTTTAAGCTTGGGCTCCGCAAGATCCCAATACTTGTCGAAATCCATCATCTTGAAGTATTCGCCGTTCATCCATGTGAGCTTTTTGATGTCGAATATGGAGGGTGACTTGCTTATGCCTGCAATGTCAAACTTCTCAATGAGCTCGTCCATTGTAAATATCTCCTGATTGTCGGAGGGGCTCCAGCCCAAAAGCGCTATATAGTTTACTATAGCGTCCACAAGGTAACCCTCGTTTATAAGATCCTCAAAGGACTTGTCGCCATGACGCTTAGAAAGCTTATGCTGTGCATCTCTCATAACGGGAGGAAGATGTATATATTCCGGTGCTGTCCAGCCGAAAGCGTCATAAAGCAGGTTGTACTTAGGTGTTGATGAAAGATATTCACTTCCCCTTACCACATGGGTTATGTTCATTGTATGGTCATCAACTACGTTGGCAAAGTTATATGTGGGGAAGCCGTCGGACTTGATAAGTATCTGGTCGTCAAGCTCGCTGTTATCTACGGTTATTGTGCCGTATACAGCATCGTCAAAGGATGTTGTTCCCTCTCTGGGCATAAGCTGACGGATAACAAAGGGCTTGCCCGCCGCAAGGTTTGCCTCTATCTCCTCCTTGGAAAGACCGAGACAGTGTCTGTCATAGCGTGCAAAGGCATCGCCGTGCTCATTGTTTTCCTTAAGGGAGTCAAGTCTTTCCTTTGTGCAGAAGCAGTAATATGCCTTGCCCTTTTCCACAAGCTCCAAAGCGTACTTCATATACATACCCATACGCTCGCTCTGTACATAGGGGCCGTACTCTCCGCCCACATCGGGGCCCTCGTCATGCTTAAGGCCTGTCATTTTCAGTGTGTTGTATATTACGTCAACGGAGCCCTCAACCTTACGCTCCTGATCGGTATCCTCTATACGGAGAATGAATTTTCCGCCCTTGGATTTGGCGATAAGATATTCATATAAAGCCGTTCTAAGGTTTCCTATGTGCATATAGCCGGTGGGGCTGGGCGCAAATCTTGTTCTAACTTCCATTTCTATACCTCCAAAATAATTATCATCTGTTCTTTAAATATATTAAACGCTGAAAGGCAAAAAGTAAAGGGACTTTTGCACTCTGTCCATACAACTGCTGTGCCGTTCCCATTTTAAAAGCCGTTGACAATATCAACAGCTGACCTTATAATATATATAAGAAAAGGATTGCCGCTTTTAGCAGGGCGGCCAGTCCTAAAAATTGTTTTTTGGGAAACAACCGTCTAGCTTATGTTAGACGGTTGTTGTTATTTATTCCTGATATTATGTAGCAGGTTAATAACACTAATAATTAATGTCGCAATTTGGATCAGATCCTGAAATGTAACATAATTCATAGTATCACCTCCCTTGCGGAAAGTGACCTGTTTTTTGCACAAGTGCAAAACCGCTCGGCAAAATATCATTCCTCGACTCACACAGAAGCAAAGCATCTGCACGTTCGCTCGTCATAAACGATATTTTGTCTCACTAACTAACCGCCAAACGGCAATCCTGTGTGGATTTCTCCACAATCAGAGAATATCATATTTATACATATTCTTCAATTATTTTACAAAACAAATTATATATCATATATTCCGAAGCTTGAAACAAGGGCGGCCCAACTTTAGGCCGCCCATATTTCATTTATTTACATCATTTTCTGCTCTGCTGCGTCAAGGCAGTCCTCGGCCTTATTCAGCACGTCCTTACCCTGCTGTACCATTCGGCGCCCCTTGTCCTTATTTTTTGAAAGATAGTAAGCGCCTGCCGCAGCTGCCGCACCTCCGGCAATCATGCCGTTTACAAATCTGCCCATTTCAGTCCCTCCTGAATTAAAAAAGTGATGTACCCGTATTTTCGGATACATCACTATTATTTGTTTATACTTTTATTTTTAATCGAGGGAATGTATGAACAGTCCGCTTCTGAGTTTAGGCTCAAACCATGTGGATTTGGGCGGCATAATCTTGTTTTCATCGGCAATAGCCATAAGCTGGTCTATGGAAGTGGGATACATTGCAAAGGCAACCTTCATTTCTCCGCTGTCCACACGCTTTTCAAGCTCTCCCAGTCCTCTTATTCCGCCGACAAAGTCAATACGCTTATCGGTTCTGATGTCGCCGATACCAAGTATTGGTATAAGCACATTGTCCTGAAGTATTGATACATCAAGTCCCTTAACGGCATCCTTTGACCTTATATTTTCCTTTGCGGTAAGCATATACCATTTTTTATTAAGATACATGCCGAAATCATACTGCTTTTCGGGCTTTGCTCTGCCGGATACTTCCTTTATATCGAAATTCTCGGAAAGCTTTTTAATAAACTCGTCCTCCGTCATTCCGTTGAGGTCCTTTACTACACGGTTGTAATCCAGTATTTTAAGCTGGTCCGAAGGGAATATTACAGCCAGATAGTAGTTGAATTCCTCATCGCCCGTATAGTCGGGCTTTTCTGCTCTGCGCTTAAGGCCGACCTTTGCCGCCGAAGCGTTTCTGTGATGTCCGTCGGCAATATAGAGATTGGGAACGTCTTTAAACAGCTCCACAAGTTTATTTATGTCCTCATCGCTGTCTATTATCCATGCTCTGTGCTTTATGCCGTCCTCGGCGGTAAAGTCATAGACAGGAGCATTTTTCTTTATTCTTTCGATAATCTCCGAAATGGCATCTACCGTTCTGTAGGCAAGGAAAATGGGGCCTGTATTGGCATTGCATATATCAACGTGGCATATTCTGTCCTGCTCCTTGTCCTCTCTTGTCAGCTCATGCTTCTTTATTATGCCCTGCATATATTCATCTATGGAGGTGCAGGCAACAAGTCCTGTCTGGCTTCTGCCGTCCATAGTCAGCTCATATATGTAAAGCATGGACTTTTCGTCCTGAACAAGTATGCCCTTATCTATCATGCCGTAAAGATTTTCCTTTGCTTTTGCATATACCTCGGGCGAATATATGTCTATACCCTCGGGCAGGTCTATCTCGGCCTTGTCCACATGCAGGAAGGAATAGGGCTTATCAGCCGTCATTGCTCTGGCTTCCTCGCTGTTTACTACGTCGTATGGCAGTGCGGCAACCTTTTCGGCCATTTCCGCTGTGGGTCTTATAGCTTTGAACTGTCTTATTACAGCCATTTTATCCGCCCTCTCTTATGCTTCCTTGACAATTCTTGCCTTGCAGATGCCGTCTACAGCTTCAAGCTTTGCGGCTATCTCACGGCACTTGCCGTCAAAGGTATCAAGGTCGATAAGTGTATAAGCCCATTCGCCCTTGCTCTTGTTTACCATGTTGTCGATGTTGAGTCCGAATTCCGAAATGATACTTGATATAGCGCCGACCATACCGGAAATGTTTTTATGAAGTACGGCAATTCTTGCTTTTCCTGTGTAGGGAATGCTGCATGCCGGGAAGTTTACCGAGTTTTTGATGTTGCCGTATTCAAGATACTGTTTAAGCTCAACGGCTGCCATTTCCGCACAGTTTTCCTCGCTCTCGGGAGTTGAAGCGCCAAGATGAGGTATGCAGATTACATTGTCAAGGGCAATAACGTCGGCATCGGGGAAGTCTGTGATATATTCTGTAATTGTTCCGTTTTCAATGGCTTCCTTAAGGTCTGCAGTCTTTACAAGACCGCCCCTTGCAAAGTTGAGAAGTCTTGCACCCTTCTTTGTTACGTCGAAAAGCTCTTTGTTGTACATGCCCCTTGTGCTGTCATTGAGGGGTACATGGATAGTAATATAATCACATGCGGCAACAAGCTCCTCCTTAGTTGCGGCTCTCTTTACCTCGCTTGAAAGGCTCCATGCGGCATCAACGGAAAGGAAGGGGTCATAGCCGTATACTTCCATGCCAAGGCTGATAGCTGCGTTGGCAACGAGTACGCCGATAGCACCGAGACCGATAACGCCGAGCTTTTTGCCCATTATTTCAGGGCCTGTGAACTGTCCCTTGCCTTTTTCAACAAGCTTGTCCACGTTGTCCTTGCCTTTAAGCTCCTTAGCCCATTCGATACCTTCAACAATCTTTCTTGATGAAAGGAAGATACCTGTAAGAACAAGCTCCTTAACGGCATTGGCATTGGCACCGGGAGTATTGAATACAACGATACCCTTTTCAGAGCACTTATCAATGGGAATGTTATTTGTGCCGGCGCCTGCTCTTGCTACTGCGGCAAGGCTTGCGGGAAGCTCCATTTCGTGCATATCAAAGCTTCTGAGTATGATACCGTCGGGATCTGCCATTTCGTTTCCGATAATATATTTTTTAGGATTAAGTTTATTTAAACCAACCTCTGAAATTGAATTAAGAGTCAGTACGTTATACATTTTAGTGGCCTCCGATTATTTATTTTCCATTTCAAATTTCTTCATAAATTCAACGAGTTTTTCAACGCCTTCAACGGGCATAGCATTGTACATGCTTGCTCTCATGCCGCCTACTGTTCTGTGTCCCTTAAGGTTTACAAAGCCTGCTGATGTTGCTTCCTTAATGAACTTGGCATTGAGGTCCTCTGTGGGAAGTATAAAGGGTGCATTCATAAGTGAACGGTCCTTGGGTACTACAGTACCTTTGAACAGACTGCTCTCGTCAAGGAAGTTGTAGAGTATTCCCGCCTTCTTCTCATTGACAGCCTGTACAGCCTTTACGCCGCCCTGTTCTTTTACCCACTCAAATACAAGTCCTGCTACATAGATAGCAAAGCAGGGAGGTGTGTTGTAGAGTGAATCGTTGTCGGCATGTGTCTTGTAGTCAAGCATTGTAGGTGTGAAGTCCATAGCGTTGCCGATAAGGTCATCACGAACGATAACTACTGTTACACCTGCGGGGCCTACGTTCTTCTGAGCGCCGGCAAAGAGCAGACCGAACTTGCTTACATCGATTTCTTCCGAAAGTATGATTGAAGAAATATCTGTTACAAGGGGTACGTTTCCTGTGTCGGGAAGCTCTGTATATCTTGTTCCGTAAATAGTGTTGTTGTATGTAATATAGAAATAGTCTGCTTCGGGATCGAATTTGCTCTTGTCAAGCTCGGGAATATAGCTGAACACTTTATCCTCCGATGAAGCAACTACGTTTACTTTGCCGTATTTTGAAGCCTCGGATTTTGCTTTCTTTGACCACTGACCTGTGAGAACGATGTCGCACTTCTTGTTCTTGTTCATAAGGTTGAGGGGAATCATGGCAAACTGTGTTGAGCCGCCGCCCTGTAAGAAAAGTACTTTATAATTATCGGGAATGTGCATAAGCTCTCTGAGTGTTGCCTCTGCACCCTGGATTATCTTCTCGAAAGGCTTAGATCGATGACTCATCTCCATTACCGACATTCCGGAATCACCGTAACAGACAAGTTCCTTCTGTACTTTTTCCAGCACTTCAAGGGGTAACATAGACGGTCCTGCAGAAAAATTATAAACTCTTTCCATTGAAAAAAGCCTCCTTAAAATAATTAGATAATATTAAAAAATAACATGACCTTTAAAGCCATGCAAATAACTGAAATAATGATATTCTGCACAGATGCGCCAAACACGCTCTGTATTGCTTTAGCTTTTTGTAATTATAGCAACGGCAAAGCGCATTCGTCAAGTAAAACGCTTTATCTGCATACAGTATATAGCGCCGACAATTTTGATAGGAATTCGACGAAATATAAACAAACATTATCAAACAAAATTTGTAAAACAAGAAAAATATTTATATATTTCAAAAAATAATTAAAAAAAGTATCCTCGATAACACTAATATATAAATATTAACCAAAAAATCAAATTTCAAAAGACATTTGTCCGTGAGTGAAAAATAGAGACTTTTACGCCATTTCAGGCAGTCTATCCTTGCCGTAGGATATATTTCTCACATCGGCATAAAAAAATCGGAAGGTGAATACACCCTCCGATTAATACAGTCACAATTACTTAAGTGTGATCTTAGCGCCAACTTCTTCAAGTTTAGCCTTGATAGCCTCTGCGTCTTCCTTAGAAGCACCCTCTTTAACAACCTTGGGAGCGCCGTCAACGAGCTCTTTAGCTTCTTTAAGACCAAGACCTGTTACTTCTCTAACTACCTTGATAACTTTGATCTTCTCTGAGCCAACTTCTGTAAGTTCTACGTTGAACTCTGTCTTTTCTTCTGCTGCGCCTGCTGCGGGGCCTGCTGCTACAACTGCAACACCGGCTGCTGCTGATACGCCGTATTTTTCTTCTGCTGCCTTAACGAGGTCGTTAAGTTCAATAACTGTAAGTTCATCAATAGCTGCAAGGATTTCTTCGATTGTTAATTTTGCCATTTTATAGCACCTCCAAATTATTTATAAACGATTTACTAAATTTCTTATTCAGCTGCTGCTTCTGCGCCTTCGCCCTTCTTCTCTGCAACCTGAGAAATAACTCTTGCGAAAGAAGAAATGGGGCTCTTGAAGCTGCCAAGTAACTTTGAGAGAAGAACCTCTCTTGAAGGAATATCAGCGATGGCCTTCATGCCCTCTGCGTCATAAACGATTCCTTCGATAACGCCTGCTTTGAACTCAAGCTTTTTAGCTGTCTCGGATACCTTCTTAACGATGCTTGCACCCTTTGTAGCCTCTTCGTATGAGAATACAACTGCTGTGGGGCCTTCAAGGAACTGTGCAAGTCCTTCATACTGTGTACCCTGGATAGCGAAGTTGATCATTGTGTTTTTGTATACTTTATAATCAACGCCTGCTTCTCTAAGCTGCTTTCTTAAGCCTGTGTCCTCTGCTACTGTAAGACCTCTGCCGTCTACAAGTACAACTGATACAGCCTTGTCAAGCTTTTCTTTGATTTCGTTAACAACGGCCTGTTTTGCTTCAATCTTTGCCATTTTAACACCTCCTTGAATAGGAAAATTATTTGGCGTAAAACCGCCTTACTGCTGCTAATAACTCCGAAACGCCTTCGAAGTTATATTGCCTGCGGTCAGTCTCATATAAAAAGCCCCTTATCCGTGCAGACAAGGGGCTCAAGTGCTCTTTATATAAGTCTCCTCGGCGGGCAGGACTGATGTCCTTTATGCTTTCGCACCTGCTGTCTGCGGCAATATTCAACTATTCGATTATATATCAAATATCAATTCCTGTCAACAATTACTCAGTAATTTTTGCGGGATTAATTTTGATGCCGGGGCCCATTGTTGATGAGATAACAACGCTCTTGAGATACTGGCCCTTTGCTGTTGCCGGTTTTGCTTTAATAATAGCACTCATAAGAGTCTGGAAGTTTTCGAGTAACTTATCTGTACCGAAAGAAACCTTACCTACCGGAACGTGGATGATGTTTGTTTTGTCAAGACGGTATTCAATCTTACCTGCTTTGATATCCTTGATTGCCTTTGCAACGTCCATTGTAACTGTGCCGGCCTTAGGGTTGGGCATTAAGCCTTTGGGACCGAGTACACGACCGAGACGACCAACAACGCCCATCATATCGGGTGTTGCTACAGCAACGTCGAAACCAAACCAGTTCTCACCCTGGATTTTAGGGATAAGATCTTCTGCGCCTACAAAGTCAGCTCCGGCTGCTAAAGCTTCCTCAGCTTTATCACCTTTAGCAAATACTAAAACACGAACTGTTTTACCTGTACCGTGGGGAAGAACAACTGCTCCACGAACCTGCTGATCAGCATGTCTGCTGTCAACGCCCAAACGAATGTGAGCTTCAACTGTCTCATCAAACTTAGCAACGGATGTATCCTGTACAAGCTTGATGGCATCCTCTGTATCATAAAGCGTAGCTCTCTCTACGAGTTTCGCTTTTTCTGTATATTTCTTTCCTCTTTTCATTATCGTACCCTCCTTATTCCTCTACAACAATACCCATGCTTCTTGCTGTACCGCAGATCATGCTGTATGCGGAATCAAGGTTAGCAGCGTTAAGATCGGGCATTTTCATTTCCGCGATTTTCATAACTTCATCTTTGGAAATCTTAGCTACTTTTGTCTTGTTAGGTACGCCTGAACCGGACTCGATCTTGCAAGCCTTCTTAAGAAGAACTGCTGCGGGGGGAGTCTTTGTTATAAATGTAAAGCTTCTGTCCTGATATACTGTGATAACTACAGGGATGATAAGACCTGCCTGTGAAGCTGTTCTCTCGTTGAACTCCTTGCAGAAGCCCATGATATTAACACCGTGCTGGCCGAGAGCGGGACCAACCGGGGGAGCCGGCGTTGCTTTAGCTGCCGGGATCTGTAATTTAATATAACCTGTTACTTTCTTTGCCATTTCGGCACCTCCTATAAATGTGGTAATTAACGGGGTAGTTCACCCTCCCACGCACACGGACGATCCATGTGCATCAAAAACGAACAATTCTACATCTTAATAATCTGGTTAAACTCGAATTCAACCGGTGTTTCACGGCCGAATATAGAAAGAATGACTGTCGCAGTCTTTTTCTGATCGTTGATTTCCTTAATCTTTCCTACGGAATCGGCAAAGGCGCCGAAGGCAACCTTAACGGTATCGCCAACCTCCATATCAAAGTTTTCGGCAACATTTTCTATTCCCATCATTCTTACCTCCTCGGGGGTAAGGGGAACGGGTTTGCTTTCCGGTCCTACGAAGCTTGTAACACCTCTGGTATTTCTTACGACATACCATGTGTCCTCATTCATAAACATTTTGATAAGGACATAGCCGGGGAATATTTTCCTCTGAACGGTCTTTTTCTGTCCGTTCTTAATTTCGACTACCTCCTGCACCGGAACGCTGACCTCATGTATCTGATCCTGCATGCCGCGGTTTTCAACTGTCTTTTCGATATTTGCTTTTACCTTGTTTTCATATCCCGAATAGGTGTGTACAACGTACCATCTGCTTTCGGGTTCCTGAGGCTTGCTGATTTCTTCTGACATAACGATCAATCCTTCTTAAATCAGGCCAAAAGGCCGATGAACAGGTTTAAAACTGTTGTGTAAACAGTATCCATTCCAAATATAATTGCTCCGACTAATAAAGATGTAATGATAACCGTAATCGTGTTCTTCTTAACAGTTTCACGATTGGGCCATATAATTTTTTTAGCTTCAGCCTTGCAGTCAGCCAGTTTCTTTGAAAGGCCTTCCTTTTCATTTTTGGGGCTTTTTTTAGAAGAAGCTTTCTTTACTTCGTTTTTTTCATTTGGGTTTGCGGTTTTAAGTTCTTCCATCAGTTTCACTCCCTACGGTTTTATTTTGTTTCTTTATGGAGTGTGTGTGTTTTGCAGAATTTGCAGTACTTTTTCATTTCCATTCTGTCAGGCATGGTTTTCTTATCCTTTGTAGTACTGTAATTTCTCTGTTTGCACTCTGTACAAGCTAAGGTAATTCTTGTTCTCACAACTTCCACCTCCTGTTATTAAATTAAGGCGGCAAAAAGGCGTGCTTAAGTAAGCATACCCATGCCAATCATAACGATATTAGCACGGGTACGGGCTTTTGTCAATATTTAATATTTTAAAAACGCTGTAATTTTCAGCCTTTTTGCCATAGCTTAAAGTACTTATTCCAGCTTATTTATAATAGGTAAACTCCATATCGTATACCCTTACGGTGTCTCCCTCTTTTATACCCTTTTCCTCAAGGGCGGCAATGATACCCTTTTCTCTCAGGTATTTCTGGAAGAAGGCAAAGCCCTTTTCGGCTTCAAGATTTGTATATCCCATCATCTTTTCGACGCCTACGCCGGTAACGACATAGTAGTTTCCGTCGAACACCTCAATCTCAAAGGGCTCGTTGCCTGCGCTTACCTCGTCGAACTCGTCGTATTCCTCCTCGAATACTATGTCATCGGGATAGTTTCTCAGAATATCGCCTATCAGGTCGATAACCTCCGTCAGTCCTCTGTTTGTGGCCGCCGATATGGCAACTACCTTTATACCCTGAGGCTCAAACTCGGCTTTTAGTCTTTCCACATTTTCCTCCCAGCCGGGAATATCGCATTTGTTGGCCGCTATGACCTGTGGACGCTTCATAAGCTCGGGATTGTATTTATAAAGCTCGTCATTTATTTTATGAACATTCTCCACCGGGTCATCGCCCTCTACCGAAGCGGCATCCACCACATGTATAAATGCCTTTGTTCTCTCAACATGGCGCAAAAACTCTATTCCCAGACCGACGCCCTGGCTTGCTCCCTCTACAATACCGGGAATATCCGCCAGCACGAAGTCCTCGCCGGTTTTCATCTGCACAACTCCCAGATTGGGTGAAAGGGTCGTGAAATGATAGTTGGCTATTTTGGGATTGGCGTTTGTTACCATGGAAAGGAAGGTTGACTTTCCTACGTTGGGGAAGCCTATAAGACCTACATCGGCAATAAGCTTCAGCTCAAGTATTACATCGTATTCCTTGGCCTTCTGTCCCCTTTCGGCGTATCTGGGGGCCTGTCTTGTGGGTGTGGCAAAGTGCTGGTTTCCTCTGCCGCCCTTACCGCCTTTTATAATGACCTTCTGCTCGCCGTTTTGGGTAATGTCTGCCATTACCTTGTTTGTCTGCGCCTCTTTGATAACGGTTCCCTTGGGCACCTTTATGATGACATCGGCGCCGTCCTTGCCGAAACGGTTGCGCTTTGCTCCCGCCTGACCGGGCTCCGCCTTGAACATTCTTTTGTATCTGAAATCCATAAGGGTGTTCATATTTTCGTCGCCGACAAAAATAATGCTGCCGCCCTTGCCGCCGTCACCGCCGTCGGGACCGCCGTGGGTAATATATTTGGCTCTGTAGAACGATACGCAGCCGTCGCCGCCGTCGCCGCCCTTAATGTGTATTTTGACTCTGTCTACAAACATATTCTGCACCTCTTTTCAACAGCCTGTTGTTATCATGCCTTAAACTCACCAAAAATAATCCCTCTCTTTGGTCAGCCTGAGGCATTAAGACAAAAGAAGGTTTCAAATGACACCATTTGAAACCTTCAAATTAATTATTCTGCGATTTCCACTACTTCTACGGGATAAACAGAAACCTGTTTTTTGTCTCTGCCCTTTCTCTCGTATTTAACACGTCCGTCAATAAGCGCAAAGAGTGAATCGTTTCCGCCGATGCCTACGTTGTTGCCGGGATGGATCTTTGTTCCTCTCTGTGTATATAAGATATTGCCGGCTCTTACTACCTGACCGTCCGCACGTTTAGCACCGAGTCTTTTTGACTTGGAGTCACGGCCGTTCTTTGTAGAACCCATACCTTTTTTATGAGCGAAAAGCTGAAGGTTTAATCTTAACATTTAGCGCACCTCCTCGTTTATCGATATATATGAACCATATTCTTTTTGAATATCGTTTAGGCCGTTCAGCATAGCCTTCAAAAGAAGCTGAACGTCCCTGTCCGCCCTGCCGTCCCTTGTATCGGGAAGGAGCAGACTTAGATAGCCACCTTTTTTCTCATCGGTCTCGCATTCAAATTCTTCCGAAGTGAAAAGCTCGATAGAGTTTATCGTGTTTATCGTAAGCACGGAAACTGCCGCACATACAATATCGCTTCCCTCCTCGGCGAAGTCTGCGTGACCCTTGAGGCGGAATCCGAAAATATCGCCTGAACCGTTACGAAATATATTTACTCGTATCATAGTTATCAAAGAGCGATAGAATTGATCTTGAGCATTGTGTAAGGCTGTCTGTGGCCTTTTTTCTTGTGGAAGCCTTTTTTGGATTTGTACTTGTAGATTACAACCTTCTTCTCTTTACCGTCTCCGATAACAGTAGCTGCAACCTTAGCACCCTCAACATAAGGAGCTCCTACAGAAACACCGTTGTCACCTGAAACAACAAGTACTTTGTCGAATGCGTAGTCAGCGCCTGCCTCAACTGCAAGCTTCTCAACTCTGATAACGTCACCCTCGGATACCTTGTACTGTTTTCCACCTGTTTCGATAATTGCGTACATATATACACCTCCTCGCAATTTACTCGCCGAATACGGTATCGGAACCCTTGTCCCGATTTCAAACCTCTTCGAGCGGCTGAACACACTCAATTATGATAACACAGTTAAATTACCCTGTCAACATAGCTTTTTGTGATTTTTATTAATTTTTTCCGGGCTGACCTTTTAATTTCAGCTTCATCAGCTTTCCGACGGCTCCTGTTGACCTGTAAGCCTCGGCAAGCAATGCCGAAAAGTCTTTTTCCCTGTCACCGAAGCAGTCCGTATTTTCGATTTTTTCTGCCAGCTCCTTATATTTTCCTGCGGCTTTAAGCGCTTCGCAGGACTTGAGAACGGTATCCGTTTTCTCCTTTGAGTTCTTTCCGCAGAACTCGCCGTATATCTCGGCGGCCTTATCGTACATTGTAACGGCATCGTCACAGCGTTTCTGAACCATATACAGCTCGGCAGTCTTTATCAGCATATCGGCAAACTCAATGGTTTCTCCCCTTTCACGTCTTATTAAAAGGGCATTTTCGCTCATATACTCTATAGCCTTGCCGTATTCCTGATTTTTAGTCTCCATATCCGCCGCCAGCATAAGATACTGCATATATTCTTCTATGGGCAGATTTTCCTTGGCCTTGGCCTCCGCCAGTCCCTTTTCAAGGCTTTCCGAACCCTTTTTTGCATCTCCGCCCATGGCGTAGGTCTCGCCTGTCATACAGAATATTTTTGACGCATACTGATTATACAGCTCGGTATCCTTTGAGAGCATATCCGCCGCCTTATTCAGTTCCTCCGCCGCCGAAGCATATTTGCCGAGCTTTAACAGTGCCTTTGCCGAAGCAACCGAGGCTTCACAGCCCTCTTTGGGTTCTGCGGAATAGTCGGCGGCCTTATCTGCTCTCGCCGCCGCTTTGGCATATTCACCGCACTCGTTCAGCGCCGAAGCCGAATTTATATATATGTTATACAGCACCTTTTTGTCATCGGTTTTTATCTTTTCAATGACTTCATCAAGTATATCCGCCGCCTGTCTGTAATCGCCGCATCTCTTGGCAACGGCGGCATAGTCGGCCTTTTCATTCATCAGAAGCTGTTCTGTATCCTTTTCGCTTCTGGACACCATGCCCTCGGCTCTGAACACCAGCTCGTCGGCCTTTTTCGGGAAGCCGAGTATATACTGGCACTTAGCCTGCATGAATGTTATTTTAATCAGTTCTTCCTCGCCGCCGTCATACTTTTTGTACACAGATGCGGCTTTTTTCAGCTTTTCCGAGGCCTTGGAGTACTGTCCGTCCGAATAAAGCGCCTGACAGTGGGCATACAGACATTTCATGCCGAAGGGCGTATCGTTTCCCAGCAGTGTTTCGGCTAAGTCCGAAGCACTGTCCAGATACTTTTCTGCCTTATTATAATCGCCCAGCCTCATCATCAGGTCCGCACTGTCATAGAGCGCCCTGACGTATTTGGGGTGTCTGTCGCCCTTTTCACTTTTTCTGTAGGCTATCAGGCTGTCGCACAGGCTCACCGTATTTTCCTTATCTCCCTTGAGACAGCTTGTTTCCGCAATCAGTCTTATATTCTCGCCATAGCCCCTTACGGGTATGCCGCTTACCGTTATTATTTCCTTGCTCATTATAAGCGCCTGCATAAAAAATCCCTGAGCCTTCTCATAGTCGCCAGATTTCATACATATCCTGCCCAGCGCCACCAGAGATTCGGCAACCTGCTCATTTACCTCGCCGAAGCATTCTCTTTTGAGCTCAAGGGCTTTATTTTGTATTTCCGAGGCTCTTTCGTATTTTTCCATTTTTTCATATACTTCCGCCAGACTTATGAGCGTCCATATATAATGTATATGCTTTTCCCCTACTATACCCTTTTTAAGCTCAAGGGCTTCATTGTGATACTCTATCGCCTTGTCAAAATCCCCTGCGGCACAGTAGTCAACGCCTATATTTGTTATTACATCGCCGTAGAAAACATGATCCTTTCCCAGTATGCTTTCCACCAGCTTCAGCACTCTCTCATGCACCTTCATGGCGTCCTGATGCCGTCCGTCCTTGTTGTATATGACAGCCAGATTATTGAGCACCGATATGAAATCCAGATGCTTTGTATCCATGAGTTCTTCCCTCATGGCAACGGCCTTTTCGTATATTTCCGCCGCATCCTTATAAAGCTCGCACCTTTGATAAACCACAGCCGCATTGAGATAGTATGCCATTCTGAAATAGCTGTTGTCGGCCTTTTCTCTTTCCGCCATTCTGAAGGCCTTCTGATATTCGTCCCTGGCACGTCTGAGATTGCCCTGTCTCCTGCAGGCGTCGGCAATGCTCACATGAATATCCTCAAACTCGCCGACGGGAATATCCCTGACTCTTTTGGCACAGTCCAGACAGTCCGAAAGGGTGCGTATAGCCTCGTCATATTTTCCGCCGTCGGCAAGGGCATTGCCCAGATTATACAGACTTCTCTCGTAGGTCAGGCTGTTTATGCCGTCCTTGTCCTTGTAGTAGTTTCTGACTGTTTTGAGCATTTCCACAGCCTCGGCGGTTTCGCCGTTCGAGCCCAGCAGTATGCCCAGATTTTCAAGGGTCTGTATATAGCTGAGGTCGTCCTCTCCCAGCAGTTTTTTCCTAAGCCTGGCACAGTCACGATACAGCTCCTTTGCCCTGTCGTTCAGGTTCACCTCGTCATACAGCACCGCAAGGTTATACATATCCCCTGCGCAGCCCTCGGTCTCCTTTGCGTTATTGTCGGCATACAGGTCAAGTATTTTATTGCCAGTCTCAATGGCCTCGGCATACTTTTTAGCCGAATAGGCCTCGGCAAAGCTTTTTCTCAGTTCAATTATTTCACTAAGATAATATCCCATTTTTTCCTCCATAAAGCCGGTGCGCACCGATCAGAAATATCAAAAAGCGTACAGTTCTTACAATCTGTACGCTTCAGAGTGTCGACAAAGTCGACACTAAGTCGAAAACGGGTTTTCGACTTGTTTAAATTAATGTATGAATGGCTATTCCATCGGCTTTTCAAAAAAGCGAGAAAAGCCTTGAAACACACCATTCTCCTCGGTCGGGCAAAGCTCGACCTGCGGATTAAACTTGGAAAACTCTTCGTTTTCCAAACCTTTCCGCACAAAAAATCAGTTTTGTCTATAATCTGAGCATACAGTTCTTACAATCTGTACGCTTATTATAATATCATATTCCTTTTTCCGCAAGGGAAGCGACAGCCGCCTTTATCACTCCGTAGCCGTAACCCTTTCTCTGCAGAAAGCCGTATACTCTTGCCAGCTCCCTATTGTCCATTTCCGCAAAGCCCTCATATTTTTTCATAAGCAGTTTTTCAGCCTCCGCCTGCTCGTCTATGCAGGCATTCTCAATCTCCTCATCGATTATACTTTCGTCAATTCCTCTTGCCTTAAGCTCCTGCTTTATAAGGAACTTACCCTTGGGACGAAGCTTTGCCGTTTCCGCTAAGTACTTTCGGCAGTATTCCCTGTCATTGACATACTCATACTTTTTGAGAAATTCCAGCACCCTGTTGATAATGTATTCGGGATACTTATACTCCGACAGCTTCTGCCTTATTTCCTTTTCTGTGCGCATTTTGTAGCCCAGATATCTGACTGCTGTATCCTGCGCCTTTATGTATACGGTTGTATCCATGATATAGCGGTATTTGTCCTCGGGTATTTCTTCGCCCTCCCTGAGCTTAAAATACAGTATATCCTCCATAATAAGGCCGAAGGCAAATTCTCCGTCGATATATACCGAATACCTTGACTTATCCTTTTTCTGCTGTTCTATCCTTGTTACGGTCATCATTCATCGTCTTCCACTGTATAGGCGTCGGAGGGAATGATAAGTATATCTTCATCGTCCTCATTGATTATCTCGGCCTTTTTGCTCTTTCTGCCTCTGGGTGCGGCTGTCTCTGCCGCAGGTTTTGCAGCGCCTTCCTGCTCACCGCCGTTCTTATCCTCGGTAAAGCCGTAATGCTCCCTAACCTGTGCTTCTATTTCAGCCATAACATCAGGGTGCTCCTTAAGATATATCTTGGCATTTTCTCTGCCCTGACCGATTTTTTCATTTTTATAGGCATACCATGCGCCGCTCTTGTTTACGATGTCAAGGTCTGCGGCCATATCAAGGGTGTCGCCCTCTCTGGATATGCCCTGACCGTACATTATATCGAACTCGGTTGTCTTAAAGGGAGGAGCCACCTTGTTTTTGGCAACCTTTACCTTCGTTCTGTTTCCGACTATTTCATTGTTTACCTTTATTCCGTCTATTCTTCTGATATCAAGACGCACGGAAGCATAGAACTTAAGCGCACGTCCGCCTGTGGTCGTTTCGGGATTGCCGAAGGTAACACCTATCTTTTCACGCAGCTGGTTGATGAACACAACCGTACAGTTGCTCTTATTAGCAAAGGCCGTCAGCTTTCTTAAGGCCTGGGACATAAGTCTTGCCTGAAGACCCATATGAGACTCTCCCATTTCACCCTGTATTTCCGCACGGGGAACAAGGGCAGCAACGGAGTCAACTATAACTATATCTATGGCACCGGAGCGCACCATTGTCTCGGCTATTTCCAGCGCCTGCTCACCGTCGTCGGGCTGTGAAAGATATATGTTGTTCGTATCAACACCGAGATTTTTTGCGTATGTAGGGTCAAGGGCATGCTCTGCATCTATGTATCCGGCTATGCCGCCCCTTTTCTGTACCTCTGCCACCAGGTGGAGAGCCACTGTAGTTTTACCCGATGATTCGGGTCCGAATATCTCGATTATTCTTCCTCTGGGTATTCCGCCGACGCCCAGTGCAACGTCAAGGCTCAGACAGCCTGTGGGTATAACGTCCACGTCGGACAGTTCAGGCCCGTCGCCGAGCTTCATAACGGCTCCCTTTCCGTACTGTTTCTCTATATAGGCAAGGGCGGCCTCAAGGGCTTTTTCCTTATCGTCAAACTTTGTAAAATCTTTGGGATTAGACTTTTTTTCAGCCACAGCCATCTGACTCCTTTCAATCTCAAACAAATAAATGCGAATTTACGTTCTCATTATAGAACAAACATTTCCATTAGTCAAGTATAAGTTTACGCCTCAGAAAATCCAACGCACTGTATGCGGCTCTCTCTCGTATAAGGCTTCTGCCTCCTGCAAGATGCAGTTCCTTTACACAGGTTTTGCCGTTTATATACACACCCACATATACAAGTCCCTCGGGCTTTCCCGCGGAAGGACCCGGGCCTGCAACGCCTGTGGTTGACAGCCCTATATCGCTTCCTGCTGTCTTGGCGATGCCCTCCGCCATTTCCGCCGCAGTCTCGGCACTGACGGCACCGAATTTTTCAAGGGTCTCGGCCCTTACGCCCAGACGGCGCATTTTAGCATCATTGCTGTAGGTCACTGCACCCTCGATAAGCACCTTGGACACACCGGGATATTCTATAAGCTGCGAGGCCACAAGGCCGCCCGTACAGCTTTCCGCCACGGCTATGGTCTTATTTCGGTCAATAAGCATTTTGGCCACGGTCTCCTGCATGGTGGTCTCGCCCTCGGCATATACGCTTATACCGAAGCGTGAGCGTATTTCATCGGCCACAGGCTCGATTATTTTCTCGGCCTCCTCCTCATTCTTTCCCTTTGCAGTTATCCTCAGAACCGCATCGACAACTTTGGCATACGGTGCAACGGTGGGATTTGTCTGGCTGTCTATAAGGTCTTTGACCTTTGTTTCCATGGCGCTTTCGCCGACGCCTGCTATCCTCAATATTTTTGACACAAGGGTGTACTCCTGCTTTGACACAAGGTAAGGCTTTACCTGCTCTGTGAACATGGGCTTCATCTCTCGGGGAGGGCCCGGCATCATTATAAGTATTTTGTTTTCGTTCTCTATTATTATTCCCGGAGCTGTACCGTTATCATTGTAAAGCGGTATTGCGCCCTCGGGTATCATGGCCTGTTTTTTGTTGTTCTCGGTCATGGGTCTTTTCATTTTTTCAAAATAGGTCTCTATCCTGTCCAGCGCCTTTTGGTCAAGCACAAGCTTTCTTCCGAAGTATTCGGCACCTATTTCCTTTGTCAGGTCATCCTCGGTGGGGCCCAGACCGCCCGTGGTAATTATGACATCGGCTCTGTCAAAGGCTATGTGCATGGCCTTTTTCATGCGCTCGGGATTGTCGCCCACAACGGACTGATAGTATACGCCGATACCCAGTTCCGCCAGTCCCTGTGCTATAAACTGAGCATTGGTATTTACGATGTCTCCCAGAAGTATTTCCGTTCCTACCGCAAGTATTTCCGCATTCATCAAAACCGCCTCCGACTCAGCCCTTAATCACACTGAAATTCTTCACGATGTAGTCCACACCGGATATTACCGTAAAAACAGTTGCAAGTATTATAAGTATGCTTCCGATAATTCCGCCGACGCCCAGAAGCACAAGTATTATCATTGCCATCTGTGTGACGGTCTTTATCTTTCCCCACCAGCTGGCGGCGATAACGAGTCCGCCCTCTGCGGCAAGCAGACGGAAGCCTGTTATTATGAACTCACGGCTGATTATTATAATTACTATCCATGCGGGAAGCAGACCCAGCTCTATCATACATATAAGTGCCGATGAAACAAGCAGCTTGTCCGCAAGGGGATCCATAAATTTTCCGAAGTTGGTTACAAGGTTGTACTTTCTTGCAATATGTCCGTCCAGATAATCCGTAAAGGACGCTATACAGAATATAGCCACGGCAATATATCTGTTTGCGGGCGCAGGCACAAGCCCCGTCATAAGCACAACAATAAATACGGGTATAAGTATAACTCTGAACATTGTAAGTTTATTTGGCAGATTCATAGACATCAGTAAACAGCCTCCCCTATGAGGTCATAGTCGCTGGCCTCGTTTATTTTTACGTCGGCAAAATCGCCCGACATTATTTCATAGTCGCTTTTGAAGAACACTATACCGTCAATATCGGGTGCGTCGGCGGCGCTTCTTCCGCAGTATATATCGTCCTCGGGTATCTTTCCGTCAACTATTACCCTGACGGTCTTTCCTATCTTTTCCATGCACTTTTCGGCCGAAATGTTTTTCTGGAGCTCCATAATATAGTTCTTTCTCTGCTCCTTGACGTCCTCGTCTATCTGTCCGTCCATCTCTGCCGCCACGGTGCCCTCCTCCTGAGAGTAGGTAAATACGCCGAGCTTTTCAAATTTCAGCTCGCTTATGAAATCAGCCAGCTCCTCAAACTCTTTCTCGGTCTCTCCGGGGAAGCCTGTTATTATCGTTGTCCTTACGGTTATATCAGGCATAGCCGCCCTGAGTGCTCCTATTCTTTCGGTTATAAGTGCTCTGGACGTTCTGCGTCCCATTCTCTTTAATACGCTGTCGCTTCCGTGCTGTATGGGGATATCGATATACTTGCATATTTTGTCCTCCTCGGCCATTGCCTTTATGGTCTCGTCGGTCAGTGTTTCGGCATAGCAGTACAGAAGTCTTATCCATTCTATGCCCTCAACCTGACACAGCCTTCTTAACAGCTCATGGAGCATAGGCTTTCCGTAAAGGTCCCTGCCGTAAATCGACGTATCCTGAGCAACAATTATAAGCTCCTTTACGCCTGCCTCTGCCAGCTGTTTTGTTTCCTCCACAAGGCTTTCCATAGTCCTGGAACGGTGTCTGCCTCTCATTTTAGGTATAACACAGTAGGTACAGTGGTTGTCACAGCCCTCCGATATTTTAAGATAGGCATAATAGCCCGCTGTGGAAATCACCCTCTTGGGGGCATTTTTTTCGTCCATCTGCATATCTATGTCATTTACTATCCTAATGCCCGTCTCACCGGCAAGTATCCTGTCGGCGGCATCGGCAACGCTCTCGTAGGCTGTTGTGCCGATAACGGCGTCAACCTCTGGCATTTCCTCAAATATTTCCTTTTCATATCTCTGGGCAAGACAGCCTGCGGCAATAACGCCCTTGCATCTGCCCTTTTTCTTAAGCTTTGCCGTCTCGATTATTGTCTCAATGCTTTCCTCAAGGGCGTCCTTTATGAAACAGCATGTATTTATAACCACTATGTCGGCTTCATTTTCGTCCGATACGGGCGTATAGCCCCTTTCGGCAAGTATGCCGAGCATTACCTCGCTGTCCACCCTGTTTTTATCACAGCCCAGCGAAATAAAAGCAATGTTTTTATTCAATAAAATTACCTCCTATTTATGTGCCGGTATCATTACATGCACCGTATCAAGTATATTCTGATGCACCACATTTCTCGGTTCAAAGTGAAGAATTCCGAAAACAATCTGCATGGCAATACCGCTTCCGAATACGGAAACTACAGTGCCAACGCCGACCTTTCCTCCCGACAGCCACCCTGCCAGCAGTACCGCCGACAGTATGCCTATCTGCACCGCACCTATGGGTGTCTTTCTCATTCTTTTGCCTATGCCCACAAACAGCGAATCCCTCGGCCCGCAGCCCATTCCGGCCGAAATGTTGAAGTACTGTCCCAGCGCCTGAATAAAAAGACCGCATATCATAATCACAAGACCGTACCCAAGGGAATGTCCTAACGGCAGAAGGTCCAGCCATGTAAAGAAATCCACAAAGACACCGCCGAACAGTGCCACCGCCAACGTGCCTATGCCTATCTTTTCCCTCATGGCAATATCCGCCGCCAATGTAAGCACACTTATTATCGTATATATTTCTCCGTAGGTCATTCCCGTCCTTTGAGATATGCCTATATTCAGGCATTCCCACGGGGCAAGACCTATATTGGCCCGTATCGTAAAATACGCACCCAGGGCAAATACAAATACTCCGAACGTTGTCCTAACCGTTCTCCTTATTGTATCACCAAACATTATTATTTCCTCCGAATGACATTACTCAAGCTCAGACCTGCTCACAAGCACCTTTCTCGGTTTGCTTCCGTCCTCCGGGCCTACTATTCCCGCTTCTTCCAGCTCGTCCATGAGCCTTGCGGCTCTGTTATAGCCTATTCTGAACTGCCTCTGCAGCATGGATACCGAAGCCTTTTCCTTGCTGACCACCAACTCAACGGCGCTGTCAAAGAACTCGTCATGCTCTCCGTTTTCGCCGCCTGTCTTAACGGCAGAGGATATTTCTTCCATAACGGTTTCGTTGTAGTCGGCTCCGTTGCCCTGCTCTTTCAGAAAGTCAACTATGTTTTCAACCTCTTTATCCGTAACAAATGCGCCCTGTATTCTTACGGGCTTGCTCATTCCCGTAGGATAGAAAAGCATATCGCCCTTGCCCAGTAGTTTTTCGGCACCGTTCATGTCAAGTATTGTTCTGGAGTCTATGCCGCTTGATACTGCAAAGGCCAGCCTTGAGGGTATGTTTGCCTTTATAACTCCAGTTATTACGTCAACCGACGGTCTCTGGGTTGCTATTATAAGATGTATGCCTGCGGCTCTCGCCATCTGCGCCAGACGGCATATACTGTCCTCTACCTCCTTGGGTGAGGCCATCATAAGGTCCGCCAACTCGTCTATTATTATGACTATCTGGGGCATGGGTTCTCCCTCGCCCTTTTCGGCTATCATCGCATTATAGCCCTTTATATCCCTTACGGAATGCTCCGCAAAGGAGTTGTATCTGGCAAGCATCTCCCTGACAGCCCAGTTCAGTGCGCCTGCAGCCTTTTTGGGGTCTGTCACAACGGGTATCATAAGATGCGGTATGCCGTTATATACGCTAAGCTCAACAACCTTGGGGTCAACCAGTATAAGCTTTACCTCGTTGGGCTTTGCCTTATACAAAATGCTCGTTATAAGTGTATTTATGCATACGCTTTTGCCCGAGCCCGTTGCGCCTGCAATAAGCAGATGGGGCATTTTCGCTATATCCGTAACCACTGCATTGCCGGCTATATCCTGTCCTAAGGCAAAGGCCAGCTTTGACGGGAAGCTTTTAAACTGCTCCGACTCCAGCACCGTCCTCAGATATACGGACTGCTGTTCCTTATTGGGTACCTCTATGCCGACAGCCGCCTTGCCCGGAATGGGCGCCTCTATCCTTATACCGCTGGCAGCCAGATTAAGGGCTATGTCATCGGCAAGATTTACTATTTTGCTGACCTTTACGCCGTGGCTTGGCGAAACCTCATATCTTGTTACCGTCGGGCCCTGATTTATCTGCATTACCCTTGCGTCAACGCCGAAGCTTTTGAGTGTGTCCTCCAGCTTCTGCGCCGTAGCAAGCATCTGCGCCTTGGACTGTCCTGCGCCCACTCTGGGGTCTTTGCCCAAAAGCGATATGGGCGGGAACCTATAGTCCGTCATAACAGGTCTGCTTTCCTTTACATCCGCCTTTGTTCCGTCCAGACCCGTGACTGCCTTTTTCTCCGCATCGGTCAGTATTTCACCGCCAATAATACTGCTGTCCATGTGCGTAGGCTCCTCCATAGGCTTGTCCGGCATATAGCCCTCCTTCGACGCTCCCGCAGTCACAACCTCATTCTCCGGTGTGATATTTTCCTCGGACACATCTCTATCGGCACTTATATTTATGTTTTCCTCCGACACAATCTCATCTTCGGTAACGCCCGTGTCCAAACCTTCCCTCTCTATCTCCTCATCGGAAACCTCCTCAAGGGTGAAGGCAGCTTTCTTTTCCTCCGGGTTTATTTCAAGCACACCGGGAACAATATCTTCATCTTCATAATCATCTTCAAATGAACCGTTGCTTATTACACACTGTATTCCTCTTTCTTTATTGAAATCGATTCTTGCTTCCGCACTGTCGTCCTTTATATCCATTTCGGGCTTAGCGGTTCCCATGTGGCGTGCTATATTCCTTACCATATAGTCCGAGGGCAGTACATCTCCGTTAAATGCGTCGGGTGTGCCGCTCGTCTCAGCCGAAACATCCGGCTTTTCTGGTGCATCCGCAAAGCCGCCGCTTTCCTCGCTGTCGAACTCGCCCTTATCCATAAGTATATTGAAAACCTTGCTTCGTTTCTGTGTTCTTGCGCTGTCATTCGCCGGATATGCCGCTTTTTCCTCGGCCTTTATTCTTGCTCTTTCGGCTTTGACCTGCTTTCTTTCGTTCATTCGCTGTTTGCCGTTGTCTCCCACATACCTGGCGGCGCTTTCAACTCCGCCGAAGAATGAAAGTCCCGTGCCCATTACTACGGAAACGATTAAGAGCACCGTAAGTATTATGTATGTTCCGAGTTTATCAAAGTATTTCAGCAGTATGCCGCCTATTACGCCGCCTATGGCTCCGCCGTTGGAGGCCGAACCCGCCGCATAGAGCTTTCCGAAGGAAAGGCTTTCAGTGCCCGATGCGGTTATGGCATGGGCAAAGGCCGCCAGGCATACGATAAAAAGCACCGCCGCCCCCAGCTTAAGCTCTGCATTGCCTCTGCCGTCGGAAAAAAGCATCCACAGGCAGTATACAATCGCTATAAACGGCAGGAAATAGCCGCCCAGACCGAACAGTCCCTTAAGAAATCCCGATATGAAGCTTCCGAATACGCCTATTTTGCTCGTAAAAAGGCTGATAACAGCCACTATGCATATCATCACTATTATCAGGCAGATTATCTCGTCAAGCATGCTGTCATCGCCGCTGTTTTTTGCCGTGTTTTTACTCGAAGTTTTGCGGGAGGAAGCTTTGGCTCCGCTTTTTTTGCCTGCAGAGGCATTTTTTCTTCCGCTGTTTTTGGCAGTACTCTGCTTTTTGGCGGTTGATTTGGAACCGCTCTTTTTAGCCGTCGTCTTTGACGCCGTCTTTTTTTGTGCCATTGTATCACCTCATAAAATCTGAAAGATGTTTATCTCATAATACCTTCAATATACAATGGTCAACATGGTCTAAACAGCTGAATTTATGTATCTGCTTCGTTACTTCAGCTTAGCGTACATTAATCCTGTACGCCTTCGCCGAAAAGCCTTGCATATACAAAAATTCATCATGTTTAGACTCGCAGACTTTACAAACTGAAATTTACGGCAGTTTTGAGGCATACGACCGCAGGCGTACCCATAGAGGTACGTCAAGGAAGTATAACAATAAAAATGACTAAATTTCAGCTTGTAAAGCATTTTGTCCTTTGTGTATTGAAGGTAAGCCTATCATAGCATTATACCATAATAATCTCAGAAAATCATTTAATTTATTATATTTATGTGATAGACTTTATATAAAAAACAGGAAGTACAGATATGAATACAAATCAGAACAGAATACCCATAGCGGATATGCTGAAGGCCTTCAAAGACCTTGACCCGGGCTACTTCTGCGTTCCCTCCCACCACATGGGCAGAGGCGCCTCGGAGGTATTTGCGTCCCTTATGGGCAGTAATATACTCAAATACGATGTAACGGAAACGCCGCTGACCGACGACCTGCACGAAGCCGAGGGCGCAATTATGGAAGCCCAAGAGCTTGCCGCAGACCTTTTCGGCGCCGACAGGACATTTTTCCTTGTAAACGGCACCACCTGCGGCAACGAAGCCATGATAATATCCTCCGTCAGCGAGGGTGAAAAAATACTTGTGGCAAGGAACTGTCATAAATCCGTGCTCATGGGGCTTATAATAAGCGGAGCGGTTCCCGTATATATCGAGCCCGAAAACAGCCCCGAATTCTTTACCTTCGGAAGCATATCCCCCGAAAAGGTGGAAAAGGCTTTTGAAGCCAATCCCGATATAAAGGCCTTTATAATGACCAATCCCACCTACTACGGTATATGCAGTGATATGAAGTCCATAGCGGATATATGCCACGCCCACGAAGCAATGCTGCTGGTTGACGAAGCCCACGGGGCTCATCTTGGCTTTTCTGACATTTTGCCAAAGTCGGCTATAGGCTTAGGTGCGGATATGTCGGCACAGAGCACCCACAAAACACTGGGCTCCATGACCCAGACCTCAATGCTTCATGTTAAAAGCAGTATTGCAGACGTAACAAAGGTTGACTCCGCCCTCAGGATTGTACAGTCCACAAGCCCCTCATATATACTGATGGCGTCTTTGGACTGCGCAAGGCATGACATGGCCGTAAACGGCGATAAAATAATTTCAAACCTTATTGCCTGCTCACAGTATCTGCGTGAAGGGCTTAATTCTATTTCGGGTGTACACTCGCCCTGCGGCCCCTCCGAGGGAGTGTTTGACACAGACCCGACCCGTGTTGTTTTCAGCCTCGATGGCATGGGCGGCTTTGAGCTGGCAGACATGCTCCTTGAAAAATACCGCATAGCCACGGAAATGGCCGACAGCCGAAACGTCATAGCCGTTATAGGCGGAGGAGACAGCACCGCCGATATGGACAGACTTATAAATGCAGTCCGTGAAATATCCACAGGCTGTGCAAAAAAACATAATTCCGAAAGCTTTATTTTTCCCCCCGTACCTCCCATGGCAATGACACCGAGGCAGGCATATTTCGCAAAAACCGGGGCTGTCCCCTTGGAAAATGCAGTAGGAATGATAAGTGCGGAGATGATAGCACCCTATCCGCCCGGCATACCCGTCATATATCCCGGAGAGATAATTACACAGGATATCCACAGTTTCCTTGTTGAAGCTGTGGAAAAAGGCCGCCACATACACAGCTTTTCAGATAAAACTATGAAAACCATAAAAACAGTCATGGAAAAATAAATATATGTTGCAGATACAACCGAAATTATTTTTAAAACTCTGTACACTGACATCAGGAGGTGTTTTTAATGGAAGGAAAAATGAAAAACATAAAGAAAGCCGAGATACTTCAGCTTAAGGAGCAGATAGGCTACCTTGACGGACAGATAGCCAGCAAGACCCTTGTGCAGAATGACCATGTAAGTCTTACTCTTTTCGCCTTTGAAAAGGACGAGGAAATAAGCACCCATGAGTCAGGCGGCGACGCAATGGTCACGGTACTGGACGGTACAGGCAGAATAACCATAGACGGTACTGTACACATACTTAACACAGGAGACAGCATAGTCATGCCCGCCAAAACTCCCCATGCGGTATATGGGCAGGAGCGCTTCAAAATGCTTCTGACAGTCGTATTCTGATTCTAGCATTCATAAGCTTTAAAACATAACAAAAGAGGGTATCCGAAAGTCATTGCGGCTTTTGAACACCCTCTGTTTTTATTTGATTATATCCGTTACGGTACAGCTTCCGCCGGCTTTTTCAACATATTCTATCTCTATGCTGTCGCCAACGTTCTTTCTTATTATATCCACATGGTCTGCGGCCTTTAAGGAGTAGATATTGTCGTCCCCCTCAAGCATAATATAGTAATAGGTATTTCCGTCTGTAACTATATCCTTAAGCACCGATATGGTTCCCGAAGCATTCAGCCTCTCTCCTGCCTCGCTTATGCTGACGCCGCTGTTTTCCATAAGGTTCTCGTATGCCTTGACACATTCATTTACCGTGTCTCCGACTGCGACTATCTGGTATTTCTGTATATTTACCATGGCATATTTCTTAACCAGTCCCGCCGCATCCTTAAGGGACATGAAGTATGTGGGTTCTCCGCCGACATTCAGCAGAAGCGGGAATGTGGCACTGTAGCCCAAATGCTGAACCTGACCCTCCGCCGAGGACATGGCTGAAAATTCCTCCGCACCTGCTATCTGGTAGTAGTTGGTTTCCTTCGTTCTCTGGTTCATCAGCACGAAGCCCACGTTGGACTCATCGCCGCTTACCGAAGTAACACCGGTATATACCCAAACGTCGTCATTCAGAGCGATATAGTTATATCCGTCGGTTGTTTTTAAACAGTTTTTCTGAGCAAATACACTGTTTATATATCCGCCCGACAGCGTTCCGTAGTAGTCATACTGTTCCATGAGCAATTCCGCATCATATACCTTATCTATCCACTGAGGAACATCTTCTATATCATAATACTGATGCTCACCCGTCACGGCATTAAGCACAACTGCGCCCTTAATATCCGTTCCGCCGAAAAGGCCGATAGTATGGTCCATTACGGGACATATCCAGTAGGGTGTACCGCTGTCGTCTATCTCGAAATATGTTCCTCTGAACATGGCTGTGGGATATCTGAAACGCAGGCATCTCATCAGGTCACGGCTGAGATATTCCGACGGGGATATCTTTATGCCTTCGTTAAGCTTTATAAGCTCCGCATTCTGGGTTGACATATCTATAAGTATATATGCGGGTATGCCTCCGCTGCGGTTGGCAAACCATTTTATCACACTGCCGTATCTGAGCGGCGTTACCCTGTAGGGTCTGCCGTTGTAGTTTATCTGCGAGAAATAGCTGCTGACCTCAAACTGAGATACCATATCGGACATGGTACCCATTTTTCTTTCGGCTATTATTGCCGCAGAATTGCTGTCCAGTATGGGTATCTGGGTAAAATCGGCTTCCTCAACGTCCTCCTCAAAGTTGCCGTTTGTGACGTTGATAAGGCTGCTGTAGTCCTTTGCCCTGAACACAGGCAGTGATATAGCCTGACCCACAAGATAAACGGCAACGAAAACTACGGCGGCTTTTACGATAATCTTTACACCCCGTGTTCCGTTTGAAACGCTCTGACGAAAGTTGCGGGGGTCTATCTGCACAAGCAGTCTGTAGGCATTGATAAACAGTCCCGTTACCGCCATAAACACAAGAAAGCTCCACAGCTCTGTAGATTTCAGGTTAAGCGGCGGAAGATAAACATAGTATCCCACCGCCCATACAATCAGCGTGAGTATATAGGAAAAATATTTTTTCATAGTACACCTCCGAATATTATTATAATAATGCCATAAATTTTTAATCATAAAAAACTGATTATTTAATTGACAATTTCAAAGCTATACAGTAATATCCTATTTACATATAACTTAATAATATTTATACTGAATATTATAAGAAAGCCTTATTTAAGGCCGGGCACACCGTCTGAGTGCGGCTGTGCGCTACGGTTTCCGCCTTGGCGGAATACCAATTTTATTTACCGTGTTTAATGACACGGTCATTGGGGAGGGACAGCAATGAAAATCGAAAAAATCAGCGATACCCAAGTTAAATTCATACTCAGTCAGGATGACCTCGCAGGCAAGGATATTAAGCTTGAAGACCTTACCGTATCCAGCGATAAGACCAAAGAACTGTTTCAGGATATACTTTCCCAGGCCCTTGACGAATGCGGCTTTGCCATTGATGACGCTCCGCTTATGGTAGAGGCTCTTCCCGTTGCTCTGGACAGCATAATGATAATTGTGACAAAGCTGAGCGGCGAGCAGGAGATTAAAAGCTCCTTACAGGACACTCCCTCACAGCCTATTATATCCAAGGACCTGCACAGGTACAAGAGAAATCCGGTAAAAATACATAATCCCGGTGATTCGGATAATTCCAATATACTTATATATTCCTTTGAAGCCCTCGACGATGTCATTGATACATGCATAAGGCTTTCTCAGGCAGAGCTTATTTCAAGCTCCCTGTACAAAAACAACCGCAGATATCATCTTGTGCTTCAGACAAAGCAGGAAATAGACAGTCAGAGTTTATTTATACTGAATGAGTACGGCATAAAGGAGCCGTCAAACATACTTGCCAAGTATCATCTTGTGGAGCACGGCGAAACGCTTATAGCCGAGAATGCAGTAGAAATACTGGCGGAGAATTTTTAAAGACGAAAGACGCTTTACCGAATACAGCCCCAAAAGTTACATATAGCTTTTGGGGCTGTTTTTAGTTTATAGGCTTACAGAAGCCTAGGCTTTATATCGATTGTTATACACACTCCGATGCATTCCTTTTGCGCTCTGACGAGCGCCAATACCTTGGGGAGAGGCAACAGCTTAAATTGCGAAGTCCGCAGTTTCCTGTCCTCTGTTCGCTTGCCTTGCCTTGCTCACTACTGTTCGCAATTCTGCGCAGCTCACAGAAAGTCGCTCTCCCTGCATCTGCCACCGGCAGCGGTCGAGCTTATTTCCCCAATCCCCCTCTCCTTTCTTGGACACGCTTCAAACCCAAACAAACCTGTCTTTTGGTCGGCTGATTAACAGTTATACATTCGCGAACTTCGCCCGCGGCACTGTTTTACAAAATATGTCGTAATGCAATCCACGAGGATAAGGGCTATAGCTTCAGACTGCTGTGCACAACAGTTACCCGGACGCTAGGTCGGGAATGTATTGCCATGAATTGGCTAAATAAATATCCGACTTGTTTGGGTTTAAAGCGTCGCCCAAAAGGGATTGGGGGACGTTGGGGGAAAGGGAATTCGGGCTTCGCAACTCCGAGATTTCCCTTTCCCCCGACATAACCCCACTCGGAGAGTGGAGAAACATAAATTTGAAGCCGAGGCTTCAGACAGCTAAAAGTTACTGCAATGGAGTGTGCAGAAACTCATCTTTACGCCTCGGCATCGTGATGCCTCTTTACTAAATATTTTTAAAATACATGAAAAACGGCTTCAAAAACTCAAATCCCCGTTCTACCTCGTCCAGTATGGAGCGGTCAAACAGGCTGTCCGTAATTCTGTATTC
>JAQXNZ010000192.1 GCA_029098265.1 Clostridia bacterium
TCCTTAAGGTTCTTTACATATTCAAACTCGTCTGTTATTTCCTTAGAAGGTGCAGGTGTAATAAGGCTTACAACCACTATTGCGATACATGCAACGATGAATGCGGGAAGAAGCTCATATATGTTCCATGCGCCGCCCATAGGTCTTACGAGATATTTCCAGATGAATACCATTGCGCCGCCGCATACCATTCCTGCCATTGCGCCGTAACGGTTTGTGCGTTTCCAGAACAGTGAGAACAGAACAACGGGTCCGAAAGCTGCTCCGAAGCCTGCCCATGCAAAGGATACGATGCCGAATACCGAGCTGTTGGGGTTCCTTGCGATGAATGCCGCTATTATAGCTATAACAACAAGGGTTGTTCTTGCGGTTCTCATAACCTTCTTTTCGTCTGTCTTTATTTTGAATACCTCAAACATATCCTTGGATACTGCCGATGTTGCCGCAATAAGCTGTGAGTCGGCAGTTGACATAGTAGAGGCCAGTATGCCGGCAAGTATAAGTCCTGCGATAAGGGCGGGCAGTATACCGTATGTGCTTAAAAGAGCGGATATTTTAACGATAACCGTTTCGGAAGCGGAGCCTTCAAGTGTCTCAATAGCGCCTGCCTTTGTCATGGCAAGACCTACAGCACCGATGAAGGTTGCAACCGCCAGGGAAATAACTACCCATATAGTAGCAATTCTTCTAGATGTTTTAAGCTTGTTATGGTCCTCGATAGCCATGAATCTTAAAAGAATGTGGGGCATACCGAAGTAACCGAGACCCCATGCCAGAGTGGATATCTTTGTGATAAATCCATACTCAACGGCTGAGTTTGTGCCTACATCGTACATGGCGTTAAGTGAGAAATAACCGGGAAGGCTCTTGGCGTTTTCCATAACGGCGCCCATGCCTCCAGCAATGTTTACGCCGAATATAAGTACGATTATAAGGGCTATTGTCATTATTATGCTCTGTATAAGGTCTGTTGTGCTGGCAGCAAGGAAACCGCCCAGTGCCGTGTACAGAACTATTACTATGGCGCTGACTATCATAGCTGTAAGATAATTAACGCCGAAAAGGCTTGAGAAAAGCTTTCCGCAGGCGGCAAAGCCCGAAGCTGTATAGGGTACAAAGAATATAATAATTACAACGGCGGATATTCCCATAAGCACCTTGCTCTTGTCACGGTATCTGTTAGAGAAGAACTCGGGCAGTGTTATGGAGTTGCCGCAGACGTGGGTATATCTTCTTATCTTCTTGGCAACGATGAGCCAGTTGAGATATGTTCCCACCGCAAGACCTATTGCCGTCCAGCCTGCGTCTGCCATACCCGAAAGGTATGCTACTCCGGGCAGACCCATAAGCAGCCAGCTGCTCATGTCCGATGCCTCGGCGCTCATGGCTGTAACGATGGGGCCGAGCTTTCTGCCGCCCAGATAGAAATCGTCAGCCGTACTGTTCTGTTTAGAGCATCTGTATCCTATATAAAGCATGAATGCGAGATAGGCTATTATGGATATCATGATGCAAATCTGTGATGTTCCCATTATAAAAACTCCTTTGCATTAAAACTGTCGGGCAGGAGCAAATGCCGCTGCCTTTTCGGATATTATAATGAACAAAAAAGCAGAACGCAACACAGAATTAATTCTATACTAATTTCGGGATAAAGCGACAAAAAGCTTTAAATTTCAACATTTTCAGACTGTACTAAAACTGATAATATTATCCGTAATCAAATAAATAAATTTATGAATACCTCATTTATCCTCTTTATGGGTCTTTCTGTAGCCACCCATGAGCATGGGAAGGGTCTTTGACGAGTACTGTACCAGTGAATAATCGCCGTTGCATATACACCAGTCGTAAAGCAGTGCTCTTTCGCACATGGCATATACCTTTACTATTTCATTGACCGATATATCGTCCACAAGCTGTCCTCTCTGCTGTCCCTCTATTACGGTCTGGCGCAGTACCTTGAAATATACCCTGTTGTGATCCAGCAGGTGTTTTTCACCCTTTGTAACGAGCTGTGAGGAATACAGCCTTGCCAGCAAATCCAGTGATATTCTGTTTTCTACCATTTTGAACAGCTCTCTGTTCAGGTACATCAGCTTGTCAAAGCTGTCCATATCCTTGTCTATGGTCTCCATGAGCTCCTCGTATTTTTCATCGAACAGTATGGAAAGCGATGTCAGCAATGCATCCTTTCCTTCAAAATAATGATAGAAGGAGCCCTTTGACGTTTGGGATTTTTCTATTATTTCCTCTATGGTCGTATCATCGTAGCCCTGCTCATAGAACAGCTCCCAAGCCGCCGAAATGATACGTCCCTTTGTGTTTCTTGAATTTTTCTTAGCCATACACAGCACCCCGCTTGCTTATAATTAAGTATATTCTAACACGGCAGGAGCACCTTTGACAAATGGGATAGATTTTATTTGTTCTCACTGAACATTTACCCTGTTGTGCACCGTTAAAATTATACACAGAGCACAATGTGCTACAGCACATTGTGCTGCAGATAAATAGTATTTTTATGGTTAGGTTTGCACAAATCAAATGTGCTCATTATGTTTAATATATCCAAAATAACCGTTTTATAAATTTGACTTTGACACCGATGCATTTTGCGCATATACTACTAACATATTTCAACGAATGAAATGACAGATAAAAACAAAAACAGTTATTTCAAAATAATTTACAGAATAATATCGTAATTATTTGCGGACAAAGGCGTTTGACATAAATCGCCTGCGTCCGCTTTTTTTTACAGCAAAAACGGAAGGAGTGGTCGTAATGTCTGATATGCTCAACACAGAGATCATGCTTAAGGACATAGGAATGGTATACCGTACAAATGACGGAAGGGATGTAACGGCTCTTACAGGCGTAAGCCTTGACGTGCATAAAGGAGACTTTGTTTCTCTGCTGGGCCCCTCGGGCTGCGGAAAAACAACACTGCTCAGAATCATAGCCGATCTGCTTCAGCCTACCTCCGGCGAGATAACGGTTGCCGGAGGCACATCCAGAGAGGCACGCCTTTCCAAAAAATACGGCATAGTTTTCCAGAGCCCTGTGCTTTATGACTGGAGAACCATAAAGAAAAACGTAATGCTCCCGTTGGAGATAATGCACATTCCCAAGGCCGAGCGAGAGGACAGGGCAATGAAAATGCTTGAACTTGTAGGTCTTACGGATTTTGCCAACCATTATCCCAAACAGCTTTCCGGAGGAATGCAGCAGAGAGTAGGCATTGCCAGAGCCTTAGCCATACAGCCCCAGATACTTCTCATGGACGAACCCTTCTCGGCGCTGGATGAATTCACAAAGGAAAAACTCCATGAGGACCTTTTGAGAATATGGGCAAAGACCAACAAGACAATCATATTTGTCACCCATAACATTCAGGAGGCCGTATTCCTTTCAAACAAGGTATGCGTTCTCTCACCCCACCCCGGCAGGCTTTCGGCACTGATAGACATAGACCTTCCCCGTCCCAGAACAATGGACATCAAGGAGACGCCGGAGTTTACGGCATATGTATCCAAGGTAAGAAACAGCTTTGAGGGAGTCTGATTGCAAAGCAGAGGTGACGGCATAATGACAAAATTCAAAAACATTAGACACTCAAAATATTTCAATACTTTTTTATGGATAGTGATACTTATTATCGCCTGGGAAATAGGAGCGACGGCAGTGGCGGCCACAAAGAGGTCACCTGAAAACATACTGCCTCACCTGTCGGGCATAATCAAGTCGATAATCAGCACCGACACCATAAACGGTTCGCAGACGGCACTTCAGATGGTACTCATAAATGCTCAGGCTACCATATCCAGGGCGCTTATAGGCTTTGCCATAGGCACCGCCCTCGGCTTTATACTGGCGCTTTTGATGAGCAGGTTCAAAACCGTTGAAAAGGTAGCCTTTCCCTATCTGATGATAATACAGATGATACCTATCCTCGGCATGGCGCCCCTTATATTCGCCATAACCCAGGATATATCCAAAAGCCGAATAATAATAGCCGCAATACTTACATTCTATCCGGTGGCTACAAATACGCTGGCAGGCTTCCGCTCGGTGGAAAAGGAAAAGCACGAGCTTATGGAATCCTACGCAGCCAACAGCTTCCAGACCTATGTAAAGACCATGATACCCGCATCAATACCATATTTCTTTACGGGACTGAAAATATCGGCGCCTATGGCTATAACAGCATCCATACTGGTCGATACCCTTCAGGGCGGCGTAGGACTCGGCTGTCTGCTTTCACAGGCGTTAAAGGGCGCCATGAGCAGATATGTTTTCTGGCAGATAGTTTTCCTGAGCGCCTTTATAGGAATATTCTCATTCCTGCTCATGGGCTTTATAGAATATCTTATTTGTCCCTATAAACGCAGGGGCAAAAATCAGGATTAACAGGGAGGTGCAGATATGAGCACACATAAGAAAATAAATACCGAAGCAGTTAAATCGGTGCTCTATCCGGTACTGTTCGGAGTTCTGATATTTCTTCTCTGGGAATTCGGAGTACTTAATACGATACTCCATACGGATACCAATATTCTTCCTCCGCCCAGCCGTATAGCCTCGATAGTTGCTGAAAACTCATCGAAGATAGCCGATAACCTTTCGGCAACAATGACGGTCATACTGATTGGTCTGGCGGCGGGCTCGGTTCTGGGCTATCTGGCGGCAATGTTTGCTACCCGTTTCCCCTATTTCGGCAGCGGCGCATTGACGGTACTTTCCGTATTTAACGCCATACCCATAGTAGCCCTTGCTCCCGTATTCAACAACTGGACAAAGGACGTAAGCTCACAGGCGGATGTCAGAAGCACCGTGGCAAAAATACTGGTAGTAACGGTTGTATGCTCGGCCTCAATGAGCATAAACGCATACAGGGGACTGACGGAGCTCAAGCCTTTCTCGCTTGACCTGATGAAGTCCTATGCGGCGGACAACAAAACAATATTTATGAAGCTTCGTTTCCGTAACAGTGTTCCTTACATATTCACATCCCTTAAGGTATCCGTACCCACCAGCGTTATAACGGCACTGGTAAGCGAATACTTCGCAGAGTACAGAGCCGGCATAGGCAGACAGATAAGGGACAATATTTCAATAGCCCAGTATTCATCGGGCTGGGCCTACATTGTGGTTGCCTGTCTCATAGGCATAGCGATGTACATAATACTGATGATATTCGAGGGTATATTCGTAAAGAGAACAAGCTGAATGTTTTCTTTACTTATATAAAGACAATACAACGTGCACAATTTTTAAGACATCAAGGGAGGTAAGTTTATGAAAAGAAGATTACTTACAACAATGACAGCCTTCGGACTCACCGCGGCAATGTTGGCAGGATGCGGCTCATCTTCATCCGGCACAGCGGCAAAGGAAGATACAGCCGAAACAGAACAGACTGAGGAAGCGGCAGAATTGACAGACGAGGAAAGAATCAAGGCGGCAGCTGCCGAAGGAAAGATTGGCAACTGGGGCTTAGGCAATGAGTATGAGATACTCGCACTGCTCACAAAATACGGTCTTCCCACAGACTATCTCGTTCAGGACTTCACAATGGACGGCTTTGACGATGACTCTATCACACTTGCATCGGCAATGACCTACAATGAGCTGGGTCTTGTAGTAAACGACTATGACGGCGGCTACGGCTACGGCGACAGCGTTGACATCATCGACATGAATGATGAGGGCGTAGCAATGCTTGAGGATATGCTTTTCTGCACAAAGAGCTTTGCCGAGGAAAATCCAAATACGGTAAAGGCATTCATCGCCGCATCAATCAAAGGCTGGGAATATGCATGTGAACATCCCGATGAAGCTGCCCAGATAGTATATGAGGCAGGCTCATCGGTATCAAGCGACCATCAGGCATACATGGCATCAGAGGTTAAAAAGCTTGTAGAAACAGACATGAACGGCAACTCCGTATCAGAAATAGGCAAGATGGACGAGACAGCAATGCAGCAGACTCTCGACCTTGCAAAGCAGTACATACAGCTTGACGACTCAGCGGCGGCTGATAAGCTCCAGTCACTCACTCTTGACGACATCAGAGATACTGCTTTCTATGAAGCAGCAATGTCAGGCGACATCGGAACACCCGAAAAGACAGACATCAAGATTCAGATGAAGTGGCTCCCTCAGGCACAGTTCATGGGCTACTATGTTGCAAATGCAAAGGGCTACTATGCAGAATACGGTCTTAATGTTGAGATTATCTCCGGCGGTGGAGATATCGGCGAGACAACAGCCGTTCAGAACGGAACAGTTGATTTCGGCGTAACATGGGTATCAAACCTTATCGCAGCCGATGCGGCAGGCATGGACCTTGTTGAAGTAGCACAGATTTATCAGAGATCTGGACTTGTACTCGTATACAAAAAGTAAAATGACACATTCTTTCCGGAGGGCTTCTGCCCTCCGGAATTACAAAACAGACATCGGGAGGTCGGACAGATATGGATATGCTTATTAAAAACGGAACCGTTGTGACAGCTGATGAAATGTTCAAAGCCGACGTGGCGGTAAATGACGGAAAAATAGTAATGATTTCTTCTGAAATAGATGAGAGCCTTGCAAAAAATGTTGTAGATGCCGAGGGAAAGCTGGTGCTTCCCGG
>JAQXNZ010000193.1 GCA_029098265.1 Clostridia bacterium
TCAAACCCAAACAGACCTGACTTTTGATCGGCTAATTAACAGTGATACATTCGCGAACTTCGCCCGCGGCACGGCTTTACAATCCATATCGCTATGTATTACCTAGAAATATATGTTTAGACTTATGACTGCTGTGCACAACAGTAACCCGGACGTAGGTCGGGAATGTATTGATTTGAACCTGCTAAATAAATATCCGACTTGTTTGGGTTTGAAGCGTCGCCCAAAAGGGATTGGGGGACGTTGGGGGAAAGGGAATTCGGGCTTCGCAACTCCGAGATTTCCCTTTCCCCCGACATAACCCCACTCGGAGAGTGGAGAAATATAAATTCGAAGCCGAAGCTTTGGACAGCAATTCCACGCACTCAGAGTGTGTAAGAACTCATCTTTAAGCCTCGGCATCGTGATGCCGATAAACTAAAATTTGAAGCCTTGGCTCCAAAAAACTTATCTTTTCTGCTTTACAAAGAAATGCCTTTCTTTTTTTCGTTTTCTGTTTACTTTTCTTTTTCTTACGCCTTGTTCAACGGCGTTTTCTGTGTCTTTGAATACCGTGTTAACTACTGCCTTTACATTGTCTCTGAAAAGGGCGCCTATTATTTTGTTCATTCCGGCTTTTTTGTCATCGTCAAGATTTTTTATGGTCTTAATAAGGGCTCTTGCGGTTTCAAGCTTGTTGGTGTTGAGATCCTGAAGGGTTTTGGCATCGGTACTCTGCAGTATGTCAAAAAGTGTGTCCACAAACAGTATTCGCTCCTCGGTATCCATTTCTCCGACCCATTCCTTCATGGCGGCGTCGGATATTTCGCTGTACTGACTGCGTTCGTCCGTTACGATAAAATTGGGCCCCAGTACCTCCCAGCTGAAAGAGTCATGCTGCATTATGCCTGTCTGGGTGCTCTTTACTATGGTAAATTTTTCTTCATGTTCAAGCATTATGCCGACTATGGAGGATTCGGGTATTATGGTCTTTATCCTCTCGGCGACCTCGGCGTATTCATCCGTATCTATGAGCTTCCTCGAAAAGCCCGGCCCGTCGTTGTTGTATACCTTTATAATTCGTTTTTTAACATCATCATCGCAGTAAATGGCAGAATATACCGATAGATTTCCGCCCTTGGAGTGTCCGCCTATCCTTATGCCGCCGTGCAGCTCTGCGGCTATGCCGTTTATGTATCTTACGGCATCAAGCTGAGAGGGTACGGCTGTCATAAAGCCCATGTTGAAGTCCTCTTTCCAGCCGACAATGGTGTCATCGGTGCCTCGGAATGCGGCATAAAAGCTGTCATCGGGCAGAAGTATCGTAAGGGCGGCAAACTGCTGCGGATTGTCGTAGTCTATTTTGTTTATGAACTTGGTAAGTCTCAGATTCATATATCTGGGAGCGGAAGCCATTTTTTTAAACAGAGTTACAATGTCGTTCGGCACAAGAACTCCCATTTCCACGCTGTCCGGGTCATTCTCTGAAAAAAATATTTCAGCCGCCTCTGCCAAAGTGACTGAGCCGCTTTCGTGAAAGCCCGGCACTATTCCGTCAAAATTTATAAATGAAAGCTGAGTAAATATCAGATTGTCAATGTCATTAAAGGGAGATTGGTCAAGGGTTATATCGCCCCGCCAGTCGATGTAATCCAGCATATTAGCCATTTAAAGCACCTCCTGAGATAATTATAGTTTGAAATGACAGTTATGTAAAGTGTAACGGAGAGGCGGATTTTTACATATACTGTCAGTACAAAAGGTCCGTTTGGAGGGATAAGAATGGAGCTTTGCCGGCTGAGTCAGCTGAAGGAAGGAGAAAGGGCGGTGGTGCTGAGACTGGACTCTGCAGACAGCATGAGAAGGCGTCTGCAGGACATAGGCCTTGTACCCGGCGGTGGTGTGGCCTGCATAGGAAGGAGTCCCCTGGGAGACCCTGCCGCCTACTATATATGCGGCGCAGTTATTGCGCTGAGGGAGGAGGATGCCTCCGGAATATATGTGGCGAAGGGTGTAAGCAATGGGGCTCACTAATACTTCAACGGGTGTCAACGCCAGAGATACGGGTCTTGTTATAAAGAAGAAAAGGGAATCCGACCGTATAGTTGCCCTGGCGGGAAATCCCAACGTCGGAAAAAGCACGCTGTTCAATGCACTGACGGGAATGAAACAGCATACGGGCAACTGGCCCGGAAAGACCGTTTCCAACGCCCAGGGCTATGCTGAGCATAACGGACACGGCTATATTTTTGTGGATGTACCGGGAAGCTATTCACTGCTGCCCCATTCGGCGGAGGAGGAAGCCGCCGGAGAGTTTATATGCTCGGGAATACCCGATGTTACGGCGGTGGTATGCGGTGCGTCCTGCCTTGAAAGAAATCTGAACCTGGTGCTTCAGATAAGCGAGGCGGTGGAAAATATAATTGTGTGCGTCAATCTCATGGATGAGGCTGAAAAAAAGGGCATAGAAATAGACTGCGAATTGCTGTCGGAAAGGCTGGGTGTACCCGTTATACCCATGAGCGCCAGAGACGGCAGGGGCATAGAACAATTCCTTGATGAACTGGACAGAACAGAGGAAAAAGCGCAGAACAAAAGGTACCGTGTGGATTACGGTGATGACATGGAGAAGGCCATAGCCCTTACGGGAAAGCAAGGCAGAGAGGCGCTTGAAATAATAAGAAGTGCAGATGAGACTTTGCCGGCGGTGAAGTATCTGCGGGACAGAGGTATAAGTGCGGGAGATGTTGACGACATTGTATCAAGAGCGCTGGCAAGGGCGGCGGCGGAGCTGACGGAGGGTGCGGTGACAATCCACAGCAAGGACGCCAATGCGCTGGACAGACGTCTGGACAGAATTTTTACCAGCCGTCTGACGGGCTTTCCCGTTATGACCGCACTGCTGGCGGTAATATTCTGGATAACGATAACAGGGGCAAATATGCCGTCGGCTGTGCTGAACAGGGTGCTGTTTTCCTTTGAAGAGCCGCTGTATAGCCTGCTTATTTCGGCGGGAATGCCCAAAGTGTTATCCGATATGCTTGTATACGGCATGTACCGTGTACTGGCATGGGTAGTGTCGGTAATGCTTCCGCCTATGGCAATATTTTTTCCTCTGTTCACACTGCTGGAGGACTCGGGATATCTCCCGAGGGTTGCCTTTAACCTGGATAAATGCTTTAAAAAATGCAGAGCCTGCGGGAAACAGGCGCTGACGATGTGTATGGGTTTCGGCTGCAATGCGGCAGGAGTTACGGGGTGCAGAATAATAGACTCCCAAAGGGAAAGACTGGTCGCCATAATTACCAATAGCTTTGTGCCGTGCAACGGACGGTTTCCGACGATGATTTCGGTAATAACCATGTTTTTTACGGGCTATGCCATAGGCATAAAACAGTCGGTGGAGTCGGCGGCTATACTCTGCATTATTATAGTGTTCGGCATAGCCATGACCTTTGCGGTCTCCTATCTGCTTACCAAAACGGTGCTGAAAGGCGTTCCCTCGTCATTTATACTGGAAATGCCGCCCTACAGACGGCCTAAGCTGGGAGATGTGGTTGTGCGCTCGGTTTTGGACAGAACGGTTTTTGTACTGGGCAGAGCGGTAAGTGCGGCGGCGCCTGCGGGCATAGCGATATGGCTTATGGCAAACATAAATATAGGAGGCACAACACTGCTTACGGCATGTTCGGGCTTCCTTGACCCCATAGGCAGAATAATGGGACTGGACGGGGTCATACTGACTGCCTTTATACTGGGCTTTCCTGCCAATGAAATAGTTGTGCCCATAATGATAATGGCATACATGCAGAACGGCGTGCTGACGGATATGACCAATCTGGCTGAGCTAAAAGCACTGCTTCTGGCAAACGGCTGGACGTGGGCAACGGCGGTAAGTATGCTGCTATTTTCGCTGATGCACTGGCCCTGTTCAACGACAATGATGACCATTAAAAAGGAAACGGGCAGCGCTAAGTGGACGCTGACGGCATTCATTGTGCCTTCGGCGGCGGGATTTGTTATATGCAGTCTGTTTACGCTGGCGGTAAAAATATTCATAGCATAATAAATGCGCCTCTCTGATTTATCAAAGAGGCGCAGGTTTTACAAGAAGTGTTTTTATACCAGTCTTTCAGCCATTATTTTGAGAACAATGGCTTCTGAGGAAAGCTTCATTATGCTGTCCTCCGCCGAGGCAAAATCCGATGAGGAATATTTTTCGATATATTCCTCCGAGGCGCTCACAAGATGCTTTACAAAGCTGTTGTAGGTGGCCTTGATTTTTTCCTCGTCATCAAAATCGGGAAGCATGCTTTTAATCATTGATATACTGAATATCTGCTTCATTATGCAGACCATAATGAGGTATGCAATATGAGTCCGTGAATATTTTTTCTTTACTGGGGCAGGCACTACCTTCATTTTTACATAATTGTTTATCATGTTTTTGGTGATAGTTTCGCTTTCACCGTTTTCGTCCTTTATTATGCGCATATAGCTGTTGAGCAGTATTATTACTTGATCCATGTACAGCTCCAGTATGGGAAGCCCTGTCCACATGGGAATTTCAGCGTTTTTAATATCATTTCCAAGCTCTGCGAGCTTTGCCGATGTTTCTTCCATATCATCACCCCGCTAACAGTATAACATCAGTAAAAATAAACTTCAACAGCAAACAGCATTTTAAACCATATATTAGGTTGTCAGAATAATAAAAAATTAATCTGAATATCATATTGACAAACGGACAGAATACATATATAGTGTTAAATACTATATAATATAGTATTTAAATCTTTAAAAAGAGGTGTTAGATATGACAATTTCTGCATTAAAAGCAAGACCCCTGCCGGATTATACAAAAAATGAGGAAATACTGAACTCCGCATCTCACCTTGCGGGGGCATTGTTGGGAATATATATACTTATAACATGCCTTAGGGCGTCCACAACCACGGTCAGTGCTGTCGGAAGCATTATTTACGGCGTATCGACCATACTGCTGTATACGGTATCGGGCGTGTACCACGGCTTAAGCCCCAAAAGACTGCTTACAAAGCAGGTGATGAGAAACCTTGACCATTGTACCATATATGTGCTTATTGTGGGAAGCTATTCACCTGTAATAATGAATGTACTCTATCCCGAAAATCCCGCAAAGGCACTGGCGATGATGGCAGGTATATGGATTGCGGCGGCAATAGGAATGGTGTTTACAGCCATAGACCTTGAGAAGTACTCGAAGTTTTCGATGTTCTGCTATATGGCGCTGGGCTGGTTTGCACTATTTATTATTAAGCCGATTATGAACGCAGTGGGTGCCGCAGGAATCGCACTGCTTGTGGGCGGCGGAGTAAGCTATACTGTCGGTGCACTCATATACGGTCTGGGCAAGCGCAGATATATGCATACCGTATTCCACCTGTTTGTAATACTCGGAACATTGCTTCATTATATATGCTTCATAACCTATGTAATTAAATAAAATTTAATAATAAATGAAATAAAGCCTCCGTTAAGTGCTATACTGTCAGTATGAAACGGAGGCTTTTTAATGTACTTTATAATTGAGAACAATAAGCTGGTGCGCTCCCAGACGCTTCCGGAAAACGTACCTGCGGTCATTCTGACTACATATATACCGGAAAGGACACCCGCCAATGATTTCAATATAGCGTCATCGGTCTTTGATGAGACCTTTACGAGAAACTCCTTCAGGTACGAAAGCTGTGAGGGCTTCGACCTGCTGTGTTTGCGGCTTGTGAATATTGAGCACTTTTCAAAGACGGTTGCTCCGGTATATATTTTTTTCAAGAAAAACCGACTGATAATATATGCAGTAAAAACGGACGAAGCCGAGGCGAGACTGGAAAGGATATCAAAGCGTGACTGTAATGTGGTCTCCTTAGGCGAGGTAATGTATCATCTGCTGACGGACCAGATAAGCGGCGACCTGAAGCATCTGGAGGGCTATGAATCGGGCTTTACGGCCTTGGAGGAGGAAATTTTCTCCGACGGCGACAAGGGCGGATATACCAAAAAGTTCATAGCCATAAGAAAAAATCTCAGGCGCATAAAGCTGTATTATGAGCAGTTTTTAAATATACTTGGCGATGTGGAGGCCAATGAGAACGAGCTCTATGACAGGCATTCGCTTAAACAGTTCAAAATACTGACAAGCAAAATAGAAAGGCTGTATTCAAAGGTAATGAGCCTGATGGACTATGTATCGGAAATACGCAGTGCCTATCAGGCGGAGGTTGACCTGGAGCTGAATAAGACCATGAAGGTACTGACGGTAATGTCCGCCATAGTTCTGCCGCTGACACTGATAGCAGGCTGGTACGGCATGAATCTGAATATGCCCGAGTTCGGATGGAGATACGGATATGTTTTTGTCATTGTGCTGGGGATATGTGTTGTGGCAGTAACTGTTTATGTCTTTAAAAGGCATAAGTGGTTTTGATATGCGCTAATGCGCATGCGGTTAAGGGGTGTCTTTTCGAAGCTTCGGCTTCAAAAAACATTTTTAAGTAACTTTAGTTGCGATAAACTAAAATTTAAAGCCAATGCTTCTGGTAGCAATACTTTATGCCGTAAAGAAAAGCAAAGATAGCGGTTCTTGATTTTTTACCGTAAAATTGTTATAGTATAAACTGTATTATTATGCGGAAGGGAGACTTATGAATGTCCTCTTATCAGGCGCTGTACAGAAAATTCAGACCTCAGACCTTTGAATATGTCATCGGTCAAGAGCATATAGTTAAAACACTTAAAAATCAGATAAAAAGCGGACGTGTTTCCCATGCCTACCTGTTCTGCGGAACAAGGGGAACGGGCAAGACCTCTACGGCGAAAATATTTGCCAAGGCCATAAACTGCCTGAACCCCGTTGACGGTGAACCCTGCAACGAGTGCGAGCTGTGTCTGGCGGCAAACGAGGGTCGAAGCGTTAATGTCATTGAGATAGACGCCGCCTCCAACAACGGTGTTGACAATATCCGTGAGATAAGGGAGGAAGTAAAGTATCCTCCTGCCGAGGGAAAGTATAAGGTCTATATAATCGACGAGGTACACATGCTCTCCCCCGGAGCATACAACGCTTTGCTCAAGACACTGGAGGAACCGCCGAAGCATGTCATATTCATACTTGCAACCACAGACCCGCAGAAGATACCGGCAACCATACTTTCCAGATGTCAGCGCTTTGACTTCAGAAGGATAGGTGCGGCGGAAATAGCCGAGACTCTAAAGGGCTATGCGGCTCAAGAGGGCATAGAGGCCGACGATGAGGCGCTTTATCTTGTGGCAAGGCTGGGAGACGGCTCCATGCGAGACTCCTTAAGCATACTTGACCAGTGTACTGCCTTTTATTACGGTGAAAGGCTGACCAAGGATAAGGTGCTGGAAATAGTCGGCTCGGTGGATGATTCGGTACTTTTTGAAATGACCGATAAAATTGCGGAAAGAGATGCCGACGCCCTGATGAATACGGTCGATGAGCTGATGAAAAAGGGCAGAGATGCGGGACAGTTTACGGCGGACTATATTACCCACCTGAGAAACCTTATGATAACCTCGTCCGTGTCAGATGCGGAGAAAATACTGAATGTATCATCGGAAAGTGCCAAGGCGCTGAAAGAACAGGCTGGCAGAATATCCAAGGAAGAAATAAGCAGACTGATAAAGGTGTTCTCCGAGCTTTCGGCGGATATGAAATACGCCTCTAATAAACGAGTTCTGCTGGAGGTATGCTTAATAAAGCTGTGTACACCTGTGACAGAAGCGGACTATACAGCGGTGGCGGCGAAGCTGGCATCCATAGAAAGGGCGCTAAAAAGCGGAAAATATACAAAAACCGTTGTAAGCGGAGCCCAGGCGGAGACGGAGCCTGCACCCAAGCCGAAAAAAACGGTCAGAAAGGCCGAAACCGAGGATTATAAGAAAGCACTGGAAATATGGAAAGAGGTCGCTTCGGGCTTTGCGCCTCCCAACGATATAATTGTAAAGAAGGCGGAGCTTAAACAGCTTGACGGCGACAAGATATTCGTTGTGGCGGACAACACCATAAACAGCCGCATACTTTCGGAAAAGCTGAACGATATTAAGGCGGCACTGATAGAAAAGCTCGGTGCGGAGCCGGAGCTTGAGGTGCTTTCAAAAAATGAGTATAAAAAGAGATATGAGATGATATTCGGTTCTCCCGAGGAGCAGGAAAGCAGCTTTGACGAGGAGGACTGGGCGGGACTCATACCCGGAATAGAAATAGAGCCGTAAAAGGCTTATCAATAAATATATAAACTGGAGGAATTTAAAATGGCAAAAGGATTTGGCGGAATGGGCGGAATGAACATGAATGCCCTTATGAAACAGGCACAGAAAATGCAGAAGCAGATGGAGGAAACTCAGGCTGCCCTTGCTGAACAGGTAATAGAGACTTCATCAGGCGGCGGAGCCGTTAAGGTAAGCATTACAGGCAAAAAGGAAATCAAATCAATAAAGATAAATCCCGATGTAGTTGACCCCGATGATGTTGAAATGCTCGAGGACCTTATCCTCACAGCTATGAACGAGGCCATAAGACAGGCTGACGAGGCCGCCAACGGCGCAATGAGCAAGATTGCAGGCGGACTTCCCGGCGGAATGTTTTAATAACAGAGGCGTTCTATGAACTATTACGGAGACCCGATAACCAGACTTATAGAGAAATTTGCTTCACTGCCGGGAATAGGCAGAAAATCAGCCCAAAGGCTTGCTTTCCACGTCATAGGAATGAGCGAGCAGGAGGTAAAGGAGCTTACCGATGCCATAATATCAGCCAAGAGAGACGTTAAATATTGCTCGGTATGCTGTAACCTGACGGACTCGGATATATGTCCCGTATGTGCCAGCCCCAAAAGGGATCACAAAACCATAATGGTTGTGGAGAACCCCAGAGACATGGCGGCATACGAAAAGACAAAGGAGTACAACGGCGTATACCATGTGCTCCACGGAGCCATATCACCTATGGCAGGCGTTACCCCTTCGGACATAAAGCTGAAGGAGCTGCTTGAAAGAATACAGAAGGACACGCCCGATGAAATAATACTGGCTACCAACCCCAATGTGGAGGGCGAGGCTACAGCCATGTATATCAGCAAGCTTATAAAGCCGCTGGGCATAAAGGTAACAAGAATAGCCAACGGAGTTCCCGTGGGAGGAGACCTGGAGTATGTTGATCAGGTGACCCTTACCCGTGCGCTGGAGGGACGCAGGGAGCTGTAAATCACGGGAGGTAATGAATTGAGCCGCGCAGATGAAATATTTATAAATAACTGTAAGGATATACTTGAAAACGGCTTTTCCACGGAAAAGGAAAAGGTAAGACCCGTATGGGAGGACGGAACTCCTGCCTATACGATAAAAAAATTCGGCGTTGTTAACCGCTATGATCTTTCAAAGGAATTTCCCATACTGACACTCAGATACACCAACTGGAAGGCCGCCATTGACGAAATACTGTGGATTTGGCAGAAGAAATCAAATAAGGTTTCGGAGCTTAATTCCCATATATGGGATTCATGGATGGGCGAGGACGGCACCATCGGCAAAGCCTACGGCTATCAGCTGGGAGTAAAGCATCAGTATAAGGAGGGTATGTTCGACCAGGTGGACAGGGTGCTGTTCGACCTTAAAAACAACCCCTACAGCAGAAGGATAATGACAAATATATATAACTTTCAGGATTTGCACGAGATGAACCTATACCCCTGCGCCTACAGCATGACATTCAACGTGGTGGACGGCAAGCTCAATGCCATACTCAATCAGCGTTCACAGGATACATTGACGGCAAACAACTGGAATGTGGTGCAGTATGCGGTGCTTATGCACATGTTTGCTCAGGTCAGTGGGTTTGAGGTGGGAGAGCTTGTGCATGTCATTTCCGATATGCATATATATGACAGACATATACCCATTGTGGAGGAGCTTATAAAGAGAGAGCCTCTGCCTGCGCCGAAGTTTGAGATAAATAAGGAAATCAAAAACTTCTATGACTTCACGGTGGATGACTTTAAGCTTACAGGCTATGAACACGGCCCAAGCGTTGGAAAAATACCTGTAGCCGTATGATAAACGAAAGGAAACGCAGATGAAGGTTCTTCTTACTGCCCTTAATGCCAAGTATATACATTCTTCACTGGCGCTGAGAAGCCTGAAGGCCTATGCCGACCCGGAAGGAAAATATACTGTCATAAGGGAGTATACAATAAACAACAGAGTTGAATTTATCGTCAGCGATATCTATAAGGAAAAACCCGATTACATCGGGTTTTCATGCTATATATGGAATATTGAGCTCATAAGGCTTATTGCCGCAAGGCTGAAAAAGGTACTGCCTGACACCGTTATGGTGTTCGGAGGGCCTGAGGTCAGCTATGACGGACGGGGTTTTATAGAAAACAATGCCTTTGCCGACATAGTGATGAAGGGCGAGGGCGAAAGAACATACAAAAGCCTGCTTGAGCTTTGGACGGGACAGGGCTGTATAGAGAATATAAAGGGCATTGTATACCGTAAAGACGGAAATATATACGAAAACGAAAATGCCGAACCCCTTCCCCTTGATGATATTCCCTTTGTATACGATAATGCGGACGAATTCAAAAACAAAATTATATACTACGAAACCCAAAGGGGCTGCCCTTATAACTGCCAGTACTGCCTGTCCTCGGTGGAAAAGGGCGTGCGCTATCTGTCCGAGGAAAGGGTAAAAAGCGACCTGAAATTTTTTCTTGACAACAGGGTAAAACAGGTCAAATTCGTTGACAGGACGTTCAACAGCAGCCACGAGCATGCCATGATGATATGGAAATATATTATGGAGAACGATAACGGCGTTACCAATTTCCACATGGAGCTTACCGCAGACATAATGCGCAGGGAAGCTATGGATATGCTCAAAAAAGCCAGAAAAGGACTGTTTCAGTTTGAGATAGGTGTGCAGTCCACCAATGAGAATACCATAGGCGCCATAAAGAGAAACGCCAAGTTTGGCGGCATAACCGACGTTGTAAAGACCATAGCCGAAGGCGGAAACATACATCAGCATCTGGATCTGATAGCGGGCCTGCCCTACGAAAACTACGAATCCTTCGGGCGTTCCTTCAATGATGTATATGCGCTGGAGCCTCAGCAGCTTCAGCTTGGCTTTTTAAAACTGCTCAAAGGCTCGGGACTGAGGCGTGACGCTGAAAAGTACGGCATAGTATATACCGACGAAGCGCCCTATGAGGTGTTATATACAAAGGAAATGGACTTTGACCACATGCTCCGTCTTAAGGGCATTGAAGAAATGGTCGAGACCTTCTACAATTCGGGCAAGGCACTTACTGCCGTAAAGTATGCGGTGAAGCATACGGGAAACGCCTTCGGATTTTTTGAGGCGCTGGCAGCATGGTGGGAGAAAAACGGCTTTGACGAGGTATCCCACAGCAAAATGGAACTGTACGGCAGACTGTACGACTTTTTCTGTCGATACGAGAAAACTGCGGACTGCCTTGTCGAATTGAGGGAGCTTATGAGGTTTGATATATATTTGGGAGACAATATGAAGTCCATACCCGAAAGCCTTGAGCGAAAAATGAGCGAGGAAGAAAGGGCCTTTGAGAGGGATTTCTATAACGACGCAGAAAACATTGAAAAATATATACCGTCGCTTTCGTCCTACAGTCCCAAACAGCTTTTGAGAATGTGCCGCATTGAGTTTTTCGACATTGACCCCTTTACAGCCGAAAGAGGAAAAACAGCGGTGCTTTTCAACTATTACAACAGAGATATTATATTGAATAAGGCCGATACGGCTGTTGTACGAAAGGAGTGATATGCTTGAGATACAAAAAAAGAGTGCTTGAGGTGCTTGACAGGCTTGAGGAGCACTACGGCCCCACAAAGTGCTATCTGACACACGAAAACGCATGGCAGCTGCTTATCGCTACTATACTCAGCGCCCAGTGTACCGATGACAGAGTAAACATGGTTACGCAGGATTTGTTTAAAAAATATCCCGATATAAAGTCCTTTGCCGAGGCGGACCTGTCGGAAATGGAGCAGGATATACGCTCAACGGGATTTTATCATAATAAGGCAAAAAATATAATCGGCTGCTGTCAGATGCTATTGAGTGAGTACGGCGGAGAGGTGCCCGATGATATAGACAAGCTGACCAAGCTCCCCGGTGTGGGCAGAAAGACCGCAAACGTGGTCAGGGGCAATATATACGGTATACCGAGCGTTGTTGTCGATACCCATGTAAAGCGTATTTCAAACCTTTTGGGCTTTACGGACAGCGATGACCCGGTTAAAATAGAATTTGAACTGATGGAAATACTGCCTAAGGAAAACTGGATAGCCTACAACACCCAGATAATAGCCCACGGCAGAAAAATATGTATAGCAAGGCGGCCAAAGTGTGACGAATGCTTTTTGGCCGACCTGTGCGACCACAGAAAAAACGAATTGAAAAGGACAAAGGACGTTAAGAAAACGGCGGACAAACCCAGGAAGGGAGAATGAAAAATGGCACAGGTGACATTAGGAAAAACAGGTATAACAACAGACAAAAACGGCTTCGGAGCACTGCCCATACAGAGAATATCCCAGACAGAGGCAGTGAAGCTTGTAAGAAAGGCCTACGATGCAGGCTTTACGTTCTTTGACACAGCCATATCCTATACGGACAGTGAGTTAAAGCTTGGCGAAGCCCTTGAAGGCATAAGGGATAAGGTATTCATTGCCACAAAGACACCCGCCCAGAATGCCGAGGATTTTTGGAAAGACCTTGAAAAGACCCTTAAGCAGTTAAGAACGGACTATGTGGACATTTACCAGTTCCACAATCCTGCTTTCTGTCCCAAGCCCGGCGACGGAACGGGTCTGTACGAAGCCGCCCTTGAGGCCAAGGCGCAGGGAAAAATAAGACATATCGGTATAACAAACCACAGACTTGCCGTTGCCGAGGAAGCTATTGCTTCGGGACTTTACGAAACCTTACAGTTCCCCTTCTCATACCTTGCGGGAGAAAAGGAGCTTGAACTGGTAAGAAAGTGCAAGGAGGCCGATATGGGCTTTATCTGCATGAAGGCTCTTGCAGGCGGACTTATAACAAACTCCGCTGCGGCATACGCTTTCCTTGCTCAGTATGACAATGTGCTTCCTATATGGGGAGTACAGAGGGAAAAGGAGCTTGACGAGTTCATATCCTACATAGACAATCCGCCCGTTATGAATGATGAGCTTCAGGCTGTCATCGACCACGACAGAAAGGAGCTCTGCGGAGAGTTCTGCCGAGGCTGTGGCTACTGTATGCCATGTCCCGCAGGTATTGAGATAAACAACTGTGCGAGAATGTCCCTTATGATAAGACGTGCGCCCTCCGATGCACAGCTTACACCTGAAATGCAGGCGAAGATGAAAAAGATTGAGGGCTGTCTCCACTGCGGACAGTGCATGAAAAAATGCCCCTACGGTCTCAATACACCTGAGCTTTTGGAGAAAAACTACGAGGACTACAAGAGGATACTGGCAGGAGAGGTATCAGTTAAATAATGCACATAAAGAGGCCGATGCTCACGCATCGGCCTTGATTGCTATTGCTTAAGTTCCAGTTTTGCTACCGCCCCGATGACTATAACAACGGGAGATTTGACATCCTGCTGTCTGCATTTTTCGGCAATGTCTGCGAGGGTGGAACGAACCGTTATTTTGTTTTTTGAATTTCCTCCCGATATTACTGCGGCGGGAGTATTTACGTCTTTTCCGTTTTCCATGAGGGATGAACAGATTTTTTCAAGATTGGCAAGCCCCATAAGGAATATGAGCGTTCCGTCAAGCTTTGCTAAGACTGCTATGTTTTCTGAAAGCTTTCCGTCTGCCGTATGGCCCGTTATGACGTGGAAGCTTTGACTCAGTCCCCTATGGGTTACGGGTATGCCTGCTTCGGCGGGTATGGCTATGGCGGAGGTTATGCCCGGCACCTCGTCAAAGGGGATTCCCTCGTCAATAAGAGCCTGTATTTCCTCGCCGCCTCTGCCGAATACAAAAGGGTCGCCGCCCTTTAGGCGGACAACTGTTTTTCCTTCCTTGGCCTTTTTTATTATAAGAGCGGTTGTTTCCTCCTGCTTCATATATTCTTTTCCGCCGCGCTTTCCGACGTATATTTTTTCGCAGCTTTCCTTTACAATCTCCGTCAGTTCCTCGGATATGAGGTCGTCATATATGAGCACCTCGGCGCTTTGTATAAGGTTAAGAGCCCTTACGGTCAGCAGTCCCATATCGGAACAGCCTGCGCCGACTAAGTGTACAAAGCCCTGCCGTTTTCCCTCGGATATATATTTGTCAAACAGGCTTTCCAGAATATCGGGTGGAAGTACAGAGTTTAAAGCCATACAGGTGTCTAAACATTCCTTTAAAAACGCCTTTCTCCTTGACGGGTCGGAAATACGTTTTTTAGCCATAGGGCGTATTTCACCCATAAAGTCCAGTATTTCTTCCATATCCGTCGGAGTGTTTTTCTCCATAAGATTGCGGTAATATACCGCCAAATCGGGACTTATGCCTCCGCTGGTAATGCCGACGGAAAGGGCTCCTTTTTTGAACAGTGACGGGAATATAAATCCGCAGTCCTCCTTGGAATCCACCACATTGACAAGTATTCCCCTGCTCCTGCACAGGTCGGCTATTCTTTTGTTAAGCGCACTGTCATCGGTAGCGGCAATGACGAAAAAGCAGTCATCTGTGTCGCTGTCACGAAAGTCCCTGCTGTCAATGTTAAGTCCGCTGTAATCTATTTCGGTTATTTCGGTACAGACATCTTTTGCGACCGCATGGATAACAGGGCGGTAGGGAATAAGCTTTTTAATCTTCCTTAAGGCTACCTGACCGCCGCCGACAATGAGACAGCGCCTGTTTTCTATATCTATGAAAAACGGAAAATATCCCATTTCATTCACCTTTCTTACTTTTCGGGATAGAGTATGTCTGCCATTTTTTCGTAGGCTTCACCCCAGCGTTCATTGGGTTTAAGATTATAGAGATAGGGGTCAAGCACATAGTAATTGCCGTTTTCAACCGCCGCCAGTGTGCTCCAAGCGGGGTTTGATGTAAATGTATCCTCGATATTTTTAATGGCGGCTTCCTTGTCCGAACCCTGGGGCGTTACGAAAATATAGTCGGGGTCAGCCTTCATTATGGCCTCCAGACTGAGGTTTTCGAGAAGCTCGTTGTCTCCGTCGGCTATATTTATACAGCCCAGACCGGCAAGTATTTCTCCGCATATATTTCCTTCACTGCCCTTGGCCTGAATGCTTTTTGTCGATGACCTGAGATAGAGCACTCTGGGTGCGCTTCCGTCGGCTCTTTCCTTGGCAGCCTCAATCTGTGCGGCAACGGCTGTTCCGTTCTGCTCGTATAAATCGTCTCTGCCTGTTATATCACAGCATATTTTAAGCATGCCCAGATACTGGTCGAAGTTTGAAACATCAAAGTATGCGCAGGCTATGCCCATTGATTCAAAGGTTTCAAGAAGCTCGACGTTTGACGAGGTGTTTACACTGGCGATTATAAAATCGGGTTCGGCGTTTAATATGGCCTCGAGATTGGGCTCGGAAACCTTGCCTGTGTTTATTACATCCTCAGGCAGGTCAAGATTAAGCGATGACCAGGAATCGTCGCAGGCACCGACTACACTTCCGCCTGCCAGAAGCCATATATCCGTAAAGGAGCCTATGAGAGTTACTACACGCCGGGGATTGTCAACGGTTACCTCACGGCCCATATCATCGGTAAATGTGTATGAGCTCTGTTCTGCGGTCTGTTCCGCTTCGGCGCTGTCTTCCTTTTGTGAGTCCGATGCACATCCCGCCAGCATTACAGCAGCGGCAAGCACACAAAGGCCTTTCTTAAATATATTTTTTTTCAAAACGGTATACCTCCTAATTTATTTTCTATTGTAGTTTACGATATTCGGCGCACAATTGCAAGGGCAGAACCGTTTAACAAAAGCATAACCTGAATTTAACATTACGAGGTAGAGGGATATATACTGCGGGTATATGATAACGGTAATGACAGGAGGGATATATATGGAAAATATGTGGATAGTTGCGGCTTTGGTTTTTGCCGAAATACTTAATGTATTGGTTAAAAGGAAATTTGGATTCGGCGGCTTTATGACAATGCTCAGAAGCGAGCTTTTTGTGTTTGCTGTATTATTTGCAATGTCTGTTATAATGGATAAATGGAGTACGGCATCTGTTTTGCTCACGGTGCTGTTAAGCTATATAATCAGTTCTGCGATATCGCAGGAATTTTGCTGTCCCGTATGCGGCAGAAGGTACGGACTGAAAATATGGTTTTCCAAAAAATGTCCGAGGTGCGGCAGTGCCTTTGAAAGAGCCGAAAACAACGAAATTTGAGTCCGTAAGGCGTTACTCATAAATTAAATAGTACTTGACAGTAGTAATTCACAGTGTTAATATACTTGTAAATTAAATATCGGTCTTCAGGGCAGGGTGAAATTCCCGATCGGCGGTAAAGTCCGCGAGCGCAATGCGCATGATTTGGTGTAATTCCAAAACCGACAGTATAGTCTGGATGGAAGAAGGCAGTTCGGTCCTATTTTTGTATGGCCGTATGGTTTTGTATATATGTCCTGAAATGTTTATCATTTCAGGATTTTTTAAAGCTTATTTTATTTGCTGTGCCCTGTAACTTTGTTTGCAGGGCATTTTTGTTTGGAGATGATAACTTGACTGATAACGATTATATGAGAATAGCCATTGAGGAGGCCAAAAAGGGAATGGGCTATACCTCTCCCAATCCTATGGTCGGGGCTGTAATAGTTAAGGACGGCAGAATACTCAATAAGGACTACCACCATAAATGCGGCGAGTTCCACGCCGAAAGAAATGCCCTGCTCAACTGTCCCGAGGACCCGAGCGGCGCCGATATATATGTAACGCTGGAGCCCTGCTGTCACTTCGGAAAAACGCCGCCCTGTACGGACATAATAATCGAAAAGGGCATAAAGCGAGTGTTTATCGGTTCATCAGACCCCAATCCGCTGGTAGCGGGCAAGGGCGAGGAAATACTGAGAAGCCACGGCATAGAGGTCGTAAGCGGAGTGCTTAAGGACGAATGTGACGAGATGAACGAGCCGTTTTTCCACTTCATAACGACAAAGACGCCCTATGTGGTGATGAAATACGCCATGACTGCTGACGGAAAGATTGCCACAAGGACCGGTGCTTCAAAATGGATAACGGGCGAGGAAGCAAGATATGACGTGCAGAAAACCCGCCACCGATATACCGGAATAATGGTCGGAATAGGCACTGTGCTTGCTGATGACCCCATGCTGACATGCCGTATAACCGGAGGAAAAAATCCCGTTAGGATAATATGCGATTCAAAGCTGAGAACACCCCTTGATTCCAATATCGTTAAAACAGCCGCCGAAGTACAGACGATAATTGCAACGGTTTGTACAGATGAGAGCAAATGTGCCGACTATGAAAGCAGGGGCGTAAAAATAATAAGGACGTCTAAAAAGGACGGACATGTAAATCTTAACGAGCTTATGACAATACTCGGAGAGATGAAAATAGACAGCATACTGCTTGAGGGCGGCGGACAGCTCAACTACAGCGCCCTTGAAGCGGGAATAGTCAATAAGGTGCAGTGCTACATAGCGCCGAAGATATTCGGCGGCAGTACGGCAAAATCGCCCGTGGGCGGCGAGGGAGTGAAGCTTCCCGAAAATGCCTTTATGCTGGGAGAACCTAAAATATCCTCTTTCGGCGAGGACATACTTATCGAATGGAAGGTGAGATGATTGTTTACCGGAATAGTTGAGGAAATAGGAACAATACTCAAGGTCGAACGAGGAGCTAAATCCTCAAGACTGACCGTAGAGGGAAACAAAATATTCAGTGACCTTAAGCTTGGAGACAGTGTTGCCGTAAACGGCGTATGCCTGACGGTTACAAGCTATACATCCAAGGCATTTACGGCGGATGTAATGAATGAGACACTGCAAAGGAGCAATCTGGGAAATCTTAAACCGGGCAGTCCCGTTGACCTTGAAAGGGCAATGATTGCCGACGGACGCTTCGGCGGACATATCGTTTCGGGACACATAGACGGAACGGGAGTTATAACCAAAATAGAAAAGGACGATATAGCCCATTGGTATACGGTGGCCGCCGACAAAAAGATTATGAAGTACATAATCGAAAAGGGCTCCGTTGCCATAGACGGCATAAGCCTGACGGTGGCAAGGGTCACCAATATCGATTTTGCGGTATCGCTTATACCGCACACGTCAAAGGAAACGGTACTGGGCTTCAAAAAGCCGGGAGACACCGTAAACCTTGAAAATGACGTAGTCGGAAAATATATAGAGCACTTTTTGAATTTTAACGAAGAAGAAACACCTGCGAAGCAGTCAGGCATAACGAGGGAATTTCTGATTAAAGCAGGATTTTAAGGAGGAGAACGACATGAAAAATTTTAACACTGTTGATGAGGCTCTTGAGGAACTCAGAAAAGGAAAAATAATACTTGTTACGGACGATGAGGACAGGGAGAACGAGGGCGACTTTATATGCTCCGCCGAGGCCGCAACAACAGAAAACGTAAACTTTATGGCAATGTACGGCAAGGGACTTATATGTATGCCCATGAGCGAGAAGTATATTAAGAAGCTTATGCTTCCTCAGATGGTTTCCAACAATACAGATAACCATGAGACTGCTTTTACTGTATCAATCGACCATATAAGCACAACAACGGGTATTTCGGCGGCAGAGCGCTCCGTAACAGCCATGAAATGCGTTGACGATGATGCAAGACCTGAGGATTTCAGACGTCCCGGTCACATGTTCCCTCTGCTTGCCAAGAAAAACGGCGTTCTTGAAAGAAATGGACATACGGAGGCCACCGTTGACCTTATGAAGCTTGCGGGCCTTAAGGAATGCGGTCTCTGCTGCGAAATAATGAGAGACGACGGAACAATGATGAGAAGAACGGAGCTCCTTGAGCTTGCGGAAAAATTCGACATCAAAATAATCACAATAAAGGCGCTCCAGCAGTACAGAAAGGTAAATGATCAGCTTGTAGAGTGCGTTGCAAAAACAAAGATGCCCACAAAATACGGCAGCTTCATTGCCCACGGCTATGTAAACAAGCTAAACGGAGAGCATCATGTGGCTCTTGTAAAGGGCGATATCGGCGACGGCGAAAACGTACTTTGCAGAGTTCATTCCGAATGCCTTACGGGTGATGCCTTCGGCTCTCTTAAATGCGACTGCGGCGAACAGCTTGCACAGGCCATGAGACAGATTGAAAGAGAAGGCAGAGGAATCCTCCTTTACCTCAGACAGGAGGGCAGAGGCATCGGTCTTATAAACAAGCTCAGAGCATACGAGCTTCAGGACAAAGGAATGGATACAGTAGAGGCAAATCTTGCCCTCGGCTTCAAGGAGGACGAAAGAGAGTATTACATCGGCTCACAGATACTCAGAGACCTCGGCGTAAAGACCCTCAGACTGCTTACAAACAACCCCAAGAAGATAGAGGGACTTTCGGACTTTGGCCTTTCCATTGTTGAAAGAGTACCCATTGAGACAGAGCTTACACAATATGACGAGTTCTACATGAAGACAAAGCAGAACAAAATGGGACACATGCTTCATCTGAAATAAACCGGGACAGCATTAATTATTACATACAATGATTTTAATATAAATAAGGAGGAAATTTAAATGAGAGTATTTGAAGGTAATATAGTATCTAAGGGAATTAAGGTCGGCATCGTTGCCGCAAGGTTCAATGAGTTTATCGTTTCCAAGCTTGTGGGCGGAGCCCTTGACGGACTTAAGAGACATGATGTAAGCGAGGATGATATTGATATCGCATGGGTACCCGGAGCATTTGAGATACCACTTATCGCTCAGAAAATGGCAGAGTCAGGCAAATATGACGCAGTTATCGCCCTCGGTGCGGTTATAAGAGGTTCAACATCACATTATGACTATGTATGCTCAGAGGTGTCAAAGGGTGTTGCTCAGGCTTCACTCAAGAGCGGAGTGCCCGTAATGTTCGGCGTGCTCACTACAGACAACATCGAGCAAGCCATTGAGCGTGCAGGCACAAAGGCAGGCAACAAGGGTTATGACTGTGCTCTCGGCGCCATTGAAATGGTTAACCTTATCAAAGGCATGGGATTATGATAAATCTCGTATTTGATTACGACGGAACCCTCCATGACAGCATGAAAATATACGCTCCCTCCTTCAAAGCCTGCTGTGCTCTTATGAGGGAGGAGGGCGATACCGTCCGTGAATACACCGATGAGGAAATAAAACGGTGGATAGGCATGGACGTAAAATCCATGTGGAATGAATTCAGACCTGATTTTCCGCAGGAGAAAAAGGACAGATACGGCGGCTTTATAGGTGAAAACATGGTAAAGCTCATAAACGAGGGGAAAGCCGAGCTTTATGACGGCGTGCCTGAGATGTTGAGTGAGCTTAAAGAAAGGTATCGTCTTATATTTTTAAGCAGCTGTAAAAGAAGCTATATGCTGGCGCATATAAGGGCTTTCGGACTGGACAGATTTTTTTCGGGATTTTACTGTACTGAGGATTACGGCTTTGCTCCGAAGTATAAAATATTTGAGCATATAAAGGAGAACTATGACGGTGACTTTACGGTCATAGGCGACAGATATTCCGATATGGAGACCGCCGAAAAATTCGGACTTAAGTCCATAGGCTGTCTCTACGGCTACGGCAGTAAAGATGAGCTGAAAAACGCCGATATAAAAGTAAAAAGCATAGAAGAACTTAGAAACAGCTTGATTCATTGAATTGGGCTGTTTTTATGTGAATAAAATTTGCCGTCCTGCTAAAAATAGCTTGGGGTGATAGCTTTGAAAAATAAGAAAACCGCATTGATAGGCATAATAACGGGTTTTGCCAACGGACTTTTCGGCTCCGGCGGAGGAACTATAGTTGTGCCGTGTATGGAAAAATATCTTAATATAAACGCCCATAAATCCCATGCCACAGCCATTGCGATAATACTGCCGCTGTCGGTTCTTTCGGCTGTTATCTATGTGTTCAGGGCGCAGGTGCCTTGGGCGGAGACCATAGCCGTTTCCATAGGCGGTGCGGTGGGCGGCTTTGTAGGCGCTAAGCTTCTGAACAAAATTTCGGGAAGGTGGCTTCATATCATATTCGGGGCGGCAATGCTTGCGGCGGCGGTGAGAATGCTTATATGATAATACTGGGAATAATAGGACTTTTGTCAGGAATAATAAGCGGCATGGGAATCGGCGGCGGTACGGTGCTTATACCTGCCATTGTTATGCTTACGGATATAAGTCAGCAGGCGGTTCAGGGGATTAATTTGATTTATTTTATCCCAACGGCTGTCATAGCTCTTGTCACGCATCTGAAAGACGGAAATGTGGAGAAAAGCGTTGTTAAGCCCATAGTGCTGTTCGGTCTTATAGGTGCGGTTGCCGGCTCTCTCATTGCGGTGAGTATAGACTCTCACTTACTCAGAAAAATATTTGCCGTATTCCTTATTTATATGGGAATAAACGAGTTAAGAAAAAAGTAATTGTAAAACAGCCTTATTATAACTATAATAAATGGGAAAATACTATTTGGAGATGTTTATTATGTTGGAAATTTTAAAGGCCTTTATTTTCGGTATTGTCGAAGGTATAACCGAGTGGCTTCCCATAAGCAGTACGGGTCATCTTATACTGCTCAATAATATTATGCCTATGAAGGTATCGGAAGAATTCTGGAATATGTTTGAAGTGGTTGTACAGCTGGGTGCAATACTGGCGGTAGTACTCATATTCTGGCACAAAATTTTCCCTTTCAGAAAGGAAAGAGGAAGAATAAGAACAGATATGAACATAATCAATCTGTGGCTTAAAATAATAGTTGCCTGTGTTCCTGCGGCAATAGTCGGCGTATTCTTTGATGATAAAATAAATGAGCTGTTTTACAATCCGACATCTGTCAGTATAGCGCTGATAGTTTTCGGTATCGCCTTCATTGTTGTGGAAAACAGAAACAGGGGCGTCAGACCGAGAGTAAGAAAGCTCGGCGAGATTACATACTCAACAGCCCTGATTATCGGCATTTTTCAGCTTATAGCGGCGGTGTTCCCGGGAACATCACGTTCGGGAGCAACGATTGTCGGTGCGCTCCTTATCGGCGTATCCAGAACCGTGGCGGCGGAGTTTACATTTTTTCTTGCAATTCCCGTTATGTTCGGAGCAAGCTTTTTGAAGCTGTTTAAATTCGGTCTCAGCTTTTCGGGCATGGAAATTGCCATACTGATAGTGGGCATGATAACGGCATTTATAGTATCGGTGCTTGTAATTAGGTTCCTTATGGCCTATATCAAAAAGCATGATTTCAAGGTGTTCGGCTGGTACAGAATAGTGCTGGGCATAATTGTTCTGCTGTATTTCGTATTGATAAAATAATGACTTTGGCACAGCTGATGTTTGCGGCTGTGCTTTTTTAATTATTAAATATTACCCCTATATGTTTTCAAAATCGATAAAATTTGGTATACTAATTTTATATATGTTTTTGGAGTGATATTATGGATTTTGCGGAGGTACTCTATATAGGCAAAAGCATTGCCGACGTGGAAGCCGTTGTAAGCCTGCTTAAGGACGGAACGGAACCGGCGGGAGTTTTCTGCGTCTGCAAAAAGGAAAACGGACGTTTCCGCTATGAGATAATGAGCTCCGCAGAGCTGCTTAAGGAGCATAACAGGGATAAATATACGGTATACGGTCTGGCGGCGGGAAAAAGGGAGTCCTTTGAGCTTCTCAGATTTATGCTGGAGGACAGACATGAATACTAAAAGGATAATTACATTTATATCGGCGCTGGCCTTGGTGGTTACGCTTCTGCTGACGGGAGTGGCTCAGGTCATATTCGGAAATATGAGTTATTTTCGCAGTGAGTTTGAAAAATACAGCGTTACCGATAATATAGATATGGACATGGACAGCATTATGTATGTCATGGACGAGCTAATGGACTACCTTCACGGAGACAGAGACGACCTGGAAAATATAGTCGTTGAGGTAAACGGTGAAAGCCGTGACTTTTTCTCCGAAAGGGAAAAGATACACATGGCAGACTGCAAGGTGCTTTTTGACGGCGGCTTTGCCGTAAGAAAGGCAAGCGCAGTCATATTTGCCGCAGGGGTGATAATACTTGCGGCTCTTAAGAGATTTGATATAAAAAGCCTTTTGAAAAACTCGGCTGTGATTTCTGCGGTCATTGTGGCGGCAGCGGCAGTGATAGGCATAGCGGCGGCGATAGATTTCAACGCCTGCTTTATAGTGTTCCATAAGCTGTTTTTCAGTAACGACCTGTGGCTGCTTGACCCTGCCGAAGACTTGGTAATAAATGTACTTGTGGAGCCGTTTTTTGCGTACATTGCTCTGAAAATAGCTTTATACTGCGCCGCTGTTCTTGTATTTCTTATTGCAGTCGGTGCGGCGCTTCATATAACGGATAAAAAGAGGGTGGAAAAATGACAGCCATTCTCGGCATTTTGAAAATAATAGGCAAGCTTCTGCTGGGTATACTGGCTGTTATCCTTCTGCTGGCTGTTGTTATACTTATCTGCCCTGTGTATTATGAAATAAAGGGAGAAAAATATGACAAAATAAATGCGGAAGCAAGGATAAAGCTTCTGCTGGGAATACTGAATATAGGTGCGGGATATGACGGCAGTGAGGTCAGTCTGAAAATAAAGCTGTTCGGCAGAGAAATAAAGCTTGACGGCAAGAAGAATGAGAAAGCCGATAAAGCCGACGATGAAAAAACCGAAACCGTCACACCCAAGCCCGACGATACTGAAAAGAAAGAGGCCAAAGAAAAGACTGAAGCTGAAAAAGACGGGCAAAACAGAGTTAAGGTCATAAAGCAGGAAAAGCCAAAGACCGAAAAAACTGCGGTGGAGAAAGTTAAAAAACAGGAAGCCGAAGCGGTAATAAAGCCCGCCAAATGGGGAGACACCACAGAGGAAGCCACCGACCCGCAGGTCAGAAAAATAAAGCTGTCGGAATTAAAAACGGACAGTCCTAAGTATAAGGCTGATGTAAAAAGGATAAAAATGCCCGCTGAGGAACCGATAAGAGACAGCTCATCAGTTATAAACGATAAAGAGGACAGTGCGGAGAAACAGGAAGAAAAGAAAAAAGGCGGTCTAAATGCCGAGTATTTTCTTAAAATGCCTGCCTCCGACAAAAAGAAGCTTCTCAGTGCGGCAATAAGACTTTTGAAATCACTGTTAAAGGGTGTTAAACCTAATGATTTTTATCTGGTCGGCACACTCGGTATGTCTGACCCTGCGATTACGGGACAGATAGTCGGAGCGGCATGGGCGCTTAACGGTATTCTTGATAAAAGGATAGAGATAGACGCTGTATTTGACAGAGAGGTTATTGAAGGAGAATTCAGCATAAAGGGACATATTGTTCCAGCAATGATGCTGTTCTATATATTAAGGTTCATATTGACCAAACAGGTGAGAGATATAATATT
>JAQXNZ010000194.1 GCA_029098265.1 Clostridia bacterium
GGCTGAAATAGCTGTCGATTTCCCACTAAAGCAATATGAAATAATCAATAAAAATATTGAGTATGCGGGATTTATATGTTATACTTAAAAGAACTGTGAATACTAACATTAAGGTGGTTTGGCAATTGGCTGAAAACAGAATAATACATGATGAAGAACTCAGGGAGCAGGAGGAAGCTATAGCAAAAATACGCTCCATGAATGATAAATATACAGCCGAAACGGGCAGAAAACGCAAGTATTTTATACTCACAACAGGCTGTCAGATGAATTCCCATGATTCGGAGAAGCTTTCCTCTATGCTGACCGATATGGGGTATGAGCATACCGATGTTGAGTCCGAGGCGGACTTTATTCTCTATAACACCTGCTGTGTCAGAGAAAATGCCGAAGAAAAAATATACGGCAGACTCGGTTATCTTAAATACTATAAAGAGAAAAACAGGGACATCAAAATTGCACTCTGCGGCTGTATGATGCAGCAGGAGACCGTCCTTGACAAAATAAAAAAGACCTTCAAAAACGTCGATATAGTATTCGGCACCTTCAATATCTATAAGCTGCCGACCCTTATGCTGACCAATATGGAGACGGGTGAGACTGTCTTTGATATATGGCAGGAGCACGGCGAGATAATGGAAGACTTCAGAAGCATCAGAAAGATACCCTTCAAGGCCTCGGTAAATATTATGTACGGCTGCAACAACTTCTGCAGCTATTGTATCGTTCCCTATGTCAGGGGAAGGGAGAGAAGCCGTCAGCCTGAGGATATTATAAAAGAGATAAAGGAGCTGGCCGCAGAGGGCGTAAAGGAAGTTATGCTGCTGGGTCAGAACGTCAACAGCTACGGCAAAACTCTTGAAAAGCCTGTGACCTTTGCAGAGCTTTTAAGACAGATAAACGAGATAGAAGGCATTGAGAGAATACGTTTTATGACGTCCCACCCCAAGGATTTGTCAGACGAGCTTATAGCCGCCATGAGAGACTGCGATAAGGTATGCAACTATCTGCATCTGCCCGTTCAGTCGGGAAGCAGTGCCGTCCTTGAGAGAATGAACAGAAGATACACCAAAGAAAAATATCTTGATTTGGTGGCAAAAATTAAAAAAGAAATACCCGATATACTCATAAGCACCGATATAATCGTCGGATTCCCCGGGGAGACCGAGGAGGATTTTCAGGAGACTTTAGACGTGGTGGACAAGGTGGGATATTCTACAGCCTTTACCTTCCTGTATTCCAAGAGGACGGGAACACCCGCTGCAGTCATGGAGGATCAGATAGACGAAAAAACAGCCAAGGAGCGCTTCAATCGCCTGCTTGAGCATGTAAACGCCGGTGTGGAAAGAATAAGCGAGACAATGGTGGGCACCGTTGAAAATGTCCTTGTCGAGGAAATAAACAGGCAGGACAAAAACATGCTTACGGGACGCACCGAAAGAAACTCCCTCGTGCATTTCGAGGGCGGAGAAGAGCTCATAGGACAGGTTGTACCTGTTAAAATAACACAAAACAAAATATTCTATTTAATAGGAGAAAGGATGTAATAAACATGATAGAACAGACAGCAAGACAGTTAGCCGAGGAAATAATCAAGTCCCAGTACGGTCAGGCACTCATCGAGGCTAAAAAGGCTTACGATGCCGATGACGAGGCAAAGGCTATGCTTCAGCAGTATATCGACAAGCAGAACGCTTTCCAGAATAAGCTTGCTTTCGGCAATGTAACAGATGAGGAAAAGGATGCTTACTACAACGAGATTAACGAGCTCAACAACGCTATAAAGGGCAGAGGAACATCAGGTGCCCTCTACAGAGCAGAGACAGATTTCAATGACTTTACACAGAGCATTTTCAACCTTATCACAACAGCACTCCAGAACGCTATCGCTCCCGAAAACGCAGGCGGCGGATGCTCTGGCTCATGCTCAACATGCGCAGGCTGTCATTGATAAGCATTTTTTCAGAAGAAACGTAGAGACGTTTAAGAGGGGATAAAAATGGCAAAAGTTACGCCGATGATGGAGCAATATTTTGAGATAAAAAATAAATACAGACATTGTCTGCTGTTTTTCCGATTAGGCGATTTTTACGAATTGTTTTTCGAGGATGCCGTAATAGGCTCAAGAGAACTGGGTCTGACCCTGACGGGGAAGGACTGGGGACAGAAGGAGAGGGCGCCCATGTGCGGCGTCCCTTTCCATTCTGCCGACGGATATATTGACAAGCTTGTAAAAAACGGCTATAAGGTAGCTATCTGCGAACAGGTGGAGGATCCCAAGGCCGCCAAGGGCATTGTCAAAAGAGATGTTATCCGTATCGTTACCCCGGGCACAGTCATAGACGATGAGGTGCTGGAGGAAACAAAAAACAACTACATAATGTCTATATACGGCGACGCCAAGGGCTATGCTCTGGCGGTGTGCGACGTAACGACGGGAGAGTTCCAGACGGCGGAATTTGTATCTGCCAATGCGGAGGAAAAGCTGTTTGATGAGGCCGCAAGATTTAATCCTGCGGAGATAATCACAAACGGACAGTTCTGCGACACGGATTGTGCTGACAGGATAAGCAAGGGGCTTAATATAAAGCTCAATGCCTTTGATGACGGCAGATTTAGCTACAGAAACGCCGTAAAGATGATATGCAGGCACTTTAATGTGATGAATATCGACGGACTGGGACTGAATGAAAAGGTTTTTGCAGTATGCGCCAGCGGTGGACTTCTTGACTATCTCTATGAGACCCAGAAAAACGATTTGGAGCATATAAGCAAAATAACACTGTATTCGACCAATGACTTCATGCTTCTGGACGCCAATACCAGAAGAAATCTGGAACTGACCGAAACCATGAGGGAGAAAAACCGTAAGGGTTCGCTCCTTTGGGTAATAGACAGGACAAAGACGGCTATGGGTGCCAGATTGCTCAGAAAATGGGTGGAACAGCCACTTATAAGCTCAGCTGATATAAACAAAAGGCTGGATGCCGTGGAGGAGCTTGTAAATGATTTCTTCCGTAGGGAGGAGATAAAGGAAGTTCTGTCCACCATGCATGACTTTGAGCGTATTATGAGCAGAATCGTGTATAAGACAGCCAATGCCAGAGAACTGGTTAATCTTAAGCTTTCCATCGAAAATCTTCCGCAGCTTAAAAAACTGCTGGAGGGTACGCAAAGCGAATATCTTAAGGAGCTGTACAGTGAGCTTGACACACTGGAGGATATATATAAGCTCATAGACAAGGCCATAGTAGATGACCCGCCGTTTTCCGTCAGGGAGGGCGGCATGATAAAGCAGGGCTATTCCTCCGAAGCGGATTCACTCCTGCAGGCCAAGAAAAAAGGTGCCCAGTGGATAAAGGAGCTTGAAGCCTCCGAAAAAGAAAAGACAGGCATAAAGACCTTGAGAATAAACTATAACAGGGTCTTTGGCTATTACATAGAGGTATCAAAGTCCTATATGGATCAGGTACCGGAAAGATTTATAAGAAAGCAGACTCTGGCAAATACCGAAAGGTATACTACGGCGGAGCTTGAAAACCTGGCGGAGCTCATACTGGGCTCATCGGACAGGCTTATTGAATTGGAATATAATACCTTCTGCGAGGTCAGGGAAAAGGTGGCCTCCCAGGTAAACAGAATACAATATACGGCCTATGTGGTTGCCGTATTGGACTCATTGCAGTCCTTGGCGGATACCGCACAGGCTCAGAACTATGTCAAGCCTATTGTAAATGACGGCGATGTGGTAGACATAAAGGACGGCAGACACCCGTCCGTGGAGAAGATGTCATCGGACACATTTATTGCCAATGATGTATATCTTGACAGCGACGAAAACAGACTGCTCATTATAACGGGCCCCAATATGGCGGGTAAATCCACATATATGAGACAGACTGCCATAATAACGCTTTTGGCGCAGATAGGCTCATTTGTACCTGCTTCCGAGGCCACAATAGGCGTGTGCGACAGGATATTCACAAGGGTAGGCGCCTCCGATGATTTGGCTTCGGGTCAGAGCACCTTTATGGTGGAAATGACGGAGGTAGCCAATATACTGAATAACGCCACAAAAAAGAGCCTGCTTATACTTGACGAGATAGGCAGAGGTACAAGTACCTTTGACGGTCTTTCCATTGCGTGGGCTGTACTGGAATATATAGCCGACACAAAACAGCTGGGCGCAAAGACACTTTTTGCAACCCATTACCACGAGCTGACGGAGTTGGAGGGAAAGCTGCCGGGTGTTAAGAACTACTGCATAACTGTCAAGGAGGAGGGAGAGGACATAATCTTCCTCAGAAAGATAAAGCGCGGTGGTGCCGACCATAGCTACGGCGTTCAGGTTGCAAGGCTTGCGGGTCTGCCCAATAAGGTCATAAAGAGAGCCAATGCCATACTCAAAAAGCTCAATGCCGCCGACATAAACAAAAAGACGAAAAAGCTTGCCAATGAAGCGAAAGAGGCGGCGGAGGAGACGGCTGTACAGCTGGATATGTTCAATGTGCAGGAAACACAGCTGGCGGACGAAATAAGCAAGATAGATGTTATGAGCCTTACGCCCATACAGGCATTACAGACACTTTTCGACTTACAGAATAAAATCAAGGGAATGTGAATGACTTGAACAGGATAAAGCTTCTGGACAACAGCACAATAAATAAAATAGCCGCAGGCGAGGTCGTAGAAAGACCCAGCTCCGTAGTAAAGGAGCTTGTGGAGAACTCCATAGATGCAGGAGCCACAGCCATAACCGTTGAGATAAAGGACGGCGGAACAACTTATATACGCATAACAGACAACGGCTGCGGAATACCCGAGGAGGACGTAAAAACGGCCTTTTTAAGGCATGCCACCAGCAAGATTAGAAGCGCCGAGGATTTGGAGGGCGTATTCTCCTTAGGGTTCAGGGGAGAGGCCCTTGCCAGTATTGCCGCTGTGTCCAGAGCCGAGATGATAACAAAGACAAGAACAGCCGAGACAGGAACAAGAATCAGGATAAACGGCGGTATACTGGACGATATAAAGCCCGAGGGCGCCGCCGACGGTACCACCATAACCATTGAGGATATATTTTATAATGTCCCTGCCAGAAGGAAGTTCCTTAAAAAAGCATCCTCCGAGGCAGGATATATTACAGACTCGGTAATGCACTTTGTGCTCGGTCATCCTGAAATTTCATTCAAATACATAAATAACGGCACAACGATAATACATACATCGGGAAACAATGACCTGCGTACGGCGGTATACCATGTATACGGCAAGGATACGGCATTCAAAATGCTTGATATATCTGCGGAATGCGGAGAGATGAAGCTGACGGGTCTTATAGGACGTCCCGAGCTTTCCCGTGCCAACAGAAGTTATGAAAATCTGTTCATAAACGGCAGATTTATCAAAAACGCCGTTGTTTCAGCGGCGGCGGAGGAAGCCTACAAAACCAGGCTGATGATAGGCAAGTTCCCCGTATATGTACTGTCCATGCAGATAGAGCCCACAATGGTGGACGTAAACGTACATCCTGCCAAGCTGGAGGTGCGTTTCAGAGACGAGGAGGAAGTATACAGATTTGTATATGACAGCATCGTCAATACTTTCAGTGACAAGGTTCTCATAAGAAGCGGTGGCTGGGAAAGCAAGCCCTCTGCGGCGGTAAAAGAGTACATAAACCGTCCCGAAACAATACAGAAGGCGGTTCAGCAGGAGCTGGGCAGTCAGAATGAGGACAAAAAGCCCGAAGCAACGGAGCCCTTAAATAGGCCTGCTTCTTTGAGAGAACAGGCAGCAGAGCACACGAGGTTTGACAGGTCGGTTTCCGAAAATGACAGAAAAATGGCGGAAATGCTTCTTAAAGGACAGCTTGAAAGCAATAACGGCGGACTTTGTGCCGTAAGTGATGTAAAGGCTGAAATCAAAGAGAGCACAGATAATACAGAAAATGATGCGCCGCTTCTGCCAGAGCACATGGAAATGATAGAGCGCATAAAGGCAGAGGCTGAAAAAAGACGTGCCGAAAGCACTGATAAACAGGCTGAAACGGATAACAGAATAGCTGAACAGCTCAAGGAGGAAATCTCGGAGGTTTCACAGCCTGCGGAGTTTTCAAAGGAAAAGCCGTTTTTTGATAATTACAGAATAGTGGGACAGGTATTCGGCACCTACTGGATTGTGGAGCAGAACAGCAGTATGTTCGTCATCGACCAGCATGCCGCCCACGAAAGAATATTGTTTGAACAGTTTTATGATAAGTTCCGAAACGGAAACGTCATATCCCAGGATATGCTTGTGCCCGAAAGACTGATATTAAGCGGTGCGGAAACGGAAATACTGGAAGAAAACAGAGAGCTTTTTGAAAAGTCGGGCTTTGGCATTGAACAGAGGGACGGAGCCTATTATGTCAAAAGCGTGCCGTATATTTTTGACAAGCCTGCGACGGCTTCATTCCTTATGGATATGATAGACACCATAAAGACGGAAAATATAAAAAATGTCTATGACTCAAAGCTGCTTGCCATAGCTACTATGGCCTGCAAGGCGGCGGTAAAGGGCGGAGACAGCATGACCCATGACGAGGCAGAGGAAATGATAAAGAGACTGCTTGCGCTTAATAATCCGTTCAGCTGCCCCCACGGCAGACCGACGGTCATAGAACTGACTCAGTATGAGCTGGAGAAGAAATTCAAGAGGATACAGTAAGGAGACAGCCATGAAAAAACCGCTTATAGTCATAGCAGGCCCCACAGCCTGCGGCAAGACAGACCTGTCCATAATGCTCGCCGAAAAAATAGGGGGAGAGATAATATCCGGCGACTCCATGCAGGTATATAAGCTTATGGACATAGGCACAGCAAAGCCGACACCCGAGGAAATGAACGGAGTACCACATTTTCTCATAGACGAGCTGTATCCCGATGAGGAATACAATGTGATGATATTCCAGAAAAAGGCCAAGGAATATATGGAGGGCATATACGGCAGAGGTCATATACCGATGATTGTTGGAGGCACGGGCTTTTATATTAACGCCCTTGTCTATGACAATGATTTTGCCGAGGAAAGTGGCTCACCCGTTAGAGATGAGCTCTATGCGATAGCCGAAAGAGAGGGAGCCGAAAAGCTCCATGCCATGCTGGCCGAGGCCGACCCAGAATATGCTGAAACGATACACCCCAACAACGTAAAAAGGGTTGCAAGGGCGCTGGAATACTACAGACTGACGGGACAGAAAATGTCCGAGCACAATAAGTGCGCCAAGGAAAAGGAAAGCCCCTATAATACAGCATTTTTTGTGCTTAACATGGACAGGCAGAAGCTCTATGACAGAATTGACCTGAGAGTTGATATAATGATGAAAAACGGTCTTGAAGCCGAGGTAAAAAGCCTGCTGGATATGGGCTACTCACCGAACCTTGTAAGTATGCAGGGACTGGGCTATAAGGAGTTTATGCCCTATTTCAGAGGGGAAATAAGCCTTGATAAGGCCGTTGACGATATAAAGAAATACACAAGGCATTTTGCCAAAAGACAGCTGACGTGGTTCAGACGCCAGACCGAGGGCACATGGATTGATATGACAGACGGTGACAAACAGAAGGCCCTCGACATAATGATAAATGAAATAAAAAGCAGAAATATGATATAAACAGGTGGAAAAAGATGTACGATGATAAGATAGCCGAATTTTTAAGGGAAAACTACGGCATTTCAGAGGAAATACTGGGTCTGGCAGAAAAGGCCGAGACTGCATTAAAGGATAGATTTGAGGAAGCTGACAGGATAACCGAGTACAACCAGTATAAGGTGCTTCATGCCATGCAGAAAAACAGGCTGAGCGAAGCCCACTTTGTCGGCACTACAGGATACGGCTACAACGATTTAGGCAGGGACACACTGGAACAGATATATGCAGATGTATTCCATGCAGAAGCAGGGCTTGTAAGACCCCAGGTTATATCGGGTACCCATGCGCTGACCGTGGCGCTGGCAGGAAACCTCAGACCCGGAGACGAAATATTCTCTCCCTGCGGACTGCCCTATGACACGCTTCAGGGTGTTATAGGCATACGTCCCGAAAGGGGCTGTCTTGCCGAATACGGCATTACCTACAGCCAAAGAGAGCTTCTGACCGACGGCTCCTTCGATTATGAGGGCATAAGGGAAGCGCTTAAAAATAAGAAAATACGCCTTGTTGAAATTCAGCGTTCAAGAGGCTATGCGTGGAGAGAGTCATTCACAGTTGAGAAAATAGGCGAGCTTATAGCTTTCATCAAGGAGATAAGACCCGATGTAATATGCATGGTGGATAACTGCTACGGCGAATTTGTTGAGACAATAGAGCCCACAGACGTCGGTGCAGACCTTTGTGTCGGTTCACTTATTAAGAATCCCGGCGGCGGACTGGCACCCATAGGCGGCTATATAGTCGGCAGGGAGGAATATGTGGACAATGCGGCCTACAGACTGACTTCACCCGGCATGGGCAAGGAGGTAGGCGCAACACTCGGCGTTACACCGTCATTTATACAGGGACTGTTCATGGCTCCACAGGTGGTAAACGGCAGTCTTAAGGGTGCTATGTTTGCCGCAAAGCTTTTTGAGGAGCTCGGTATGGAGGTGCTTCCCTCATCTAACGTAAAGAGAGGGGACATCGTACAGTCAATAATGATGAAATCACCCGAAAAGGTCATTGCATTCTGTGAAGGTATACAGAAGGGCGCACCCGTTGACAGCTATGTTACGCCCGAGCCCTGGGATATGCCGGGCTATGACTGCGACGTTATAATGGCAGCTGGAGCATTCGTGCAGGGTGCATCAATAGAGCTCAGTGCCGATGCCCCCATTAAGCCGCCCTATATCGTATATATGCAGGGCGGACTCAGCTGGCATCATGCCAAGATAGGCATTATGACAGGCTTACAGACCATGAAGGATAAGGGTCTTATATAAGGAGAATGGAGCATGAAGCTTATTAAAAAACTTACTGCCCTTCTGGCGGTGCTTGCTTTGTCGGCAACGGCCTATGCCGCTGAACCTGCATCACCCGATACGACAGCCAAAAGTGCCATACTTATAAACGCCGATACGGGAAGAATACTGTATGAGAAAAACGACCATGAAAAAATGTACCCCGCCAGCATGACAAAAATGCTGACAGCTATGGTGGTACTGGACAACATGGACATAAATGATACAATAACCGTTGACAGCTCCATAAACGAGGTGCCCTGGGACTCCAGCAAGGCCGGCATA
>JAQXNZ010000195.1 GCA_029098265.1 Clostridia bacterium
TGGGGCACTCCGATGACAATAGCCCTTGTGGGAACAGGACTTTATCTTACAATTAAATTTAAAGGCAGATACATAACAAGAATGAAGTTCCACTTCAAAAACACCTTCGGCAAAATGTTTAAAGGCGGAGACGGAGAAGGAACGGTATCAGGCTTTGCGGCGGCCTGCACAGCTATGGCAAATACCATAGGCGTAGGCAATATCGGCGGAGTAGCAACAGCCATTACAATGGGCGGCCCGGGTGCCGTATTCTGGATGTGGTTTTCGGGTCTTTTGGGAATGTCAACAAAGGCCTGTGAAATAATACTCGGTCAGAGATACCGTGTAAAATACGACAAGTCAAAGGACGAATATCTTTGTGACCGCTCATTTGTTATGAAAAACGCCCTCGGCTGGAAAACGGGAGCATTCATACTTGCCATATTCTGTTTCGTTTTCGGCCCCTGGACATGCTGTGTACAGACCGAATCGCTGACAAGCTCACTCTATGAGGGCTTTGGAATTAATCCTAAAATTTCAATAATTATACTCGGTATAACATGCTTTATAACTATAGCCGGCGGACTTAAAAGAATATCTTCCGTAATGGAAAGAACAGTTCCGTTTATGGCAATGGCGTATATAATAGCAGGTATAGGCATACTTATCCTCTATATCGATAAGGTACCCTATGCCGTAGGACTTATATTCAAGTCGGCATTTACACCTATGGCAGGAATCGGTGGCTTTGCAGGCGCAACCGTAAGAGATGCCATGAGATACGGAATAGCCAGAGGTCTTTATTCCAATGACGCCGGCACAGGCTACGGCATAGTTGCCCATGCGGCAGGCAAAACAGACCACCCAGTACGCCAGTCGTCATGGGGCTGGGGCGAAGTATTCCTTGATACTATAGTTGTATGCTCCGTAACGGCTATATCCATAATCATCACAAATGCCTACATAGATTTCCCCGATGTTACAAGCGCACAGCTTACAACGGTAGCCTTTAAAATAGCCTACGGCAAATTCGGCGGATATTTTATGGCAATAGCAACAACGGTGTTTGTATGGACTACTATAATCGGCATGTACTATTCCTGCACAAAGTCTATAGACTACGCCTTCGGTGATACAAAGGCAAATAAAATCGCAACACCCATATACATGGTATACTATATGCTTCCCTGCCTGTTCTTCTATAACATAAAGGCAGACCTGCTTTGGGCGGCAACAGACCTTATCAGCGCAATGTATGTTGTGATAACGCTTATATTCATATACTCAAAGAGAAAAGAAATATTCAGGCTGTACAACGATTTCTGGAACAGATTTATACCTGCAATAAACAGAGGAGAAAAGCCTGAACCCGTTTCCTACGAAACAATAGAAAGATAAGGGATAAAAATGGATAAACTTACTGAACTTCTGAAAAATAAAAGGCTTGTTATAGTTGACGGTGCAATGGCAACGGAGCTGGAGGCCAGAGGCTGTGATATAAACGATGAACTGTGGTCGGCTAAAATACTTGCGGAAGCGCCAGAAATGATAAAGCAGGTACACTATGATTATTTTAAGGCGGGTGCCGATATAGGCATATCCGCCAGCTATCAGGCATCGGTGCCGGGCTTTATGAAAAAGGGCTTCACAAGGCAGGCGAGCGAAAACCTTGTAAAAAGCTCCGTAAAACTGCTGCTTGAGGCAAGAGAGGAATTTATGAAGGACTTTCCGGATAGCGGTACCCTGACTGCTGCCGCCGCCGTTGGCCCCTATGGTGCGTATCTTGCAGACGGCTCCGAGTACAGAGGAGACTATGAAAGAAACGAAAGGGTTATCGGAGATTTCCACAGAGAAAGAATGACACTGCTGGCAGAGGCGGGTGCCGAGGTATTTGCCTGCGAGACCCTGCCCTGTCTTTGGGAAGCGGAAATAATACTGAACATAGCCAAAGAGCTTGGCATTCCCTGCTGGTTCAGCTTTAGCTGTAAAGACACGGAGCATATAAGCGACGGGACACCCATATCGGAATGTGCGGCAAGGCTTGACGGCGAGGATTATGTATGTGCTGTCGGCGTAAACTGCACACATCCCAAATATATAGCGGGACTTATTAAAAACATAAGGAAAGCAAGCACAAAGCCTGTTATTGTTTACCCCAACAGAGGCGAGGAATATGACGCCGTAAAAAAGATATGGCTGGGAAGCAGCGATATGAAGGGCTTCGGTGACTGGGCAGAGGAATGGTTTGCCGAAGGAGCAAATATAATAGGCGGCTGCTGCCGTACATCCCCTGCGGATATAGCGGAAATAAAAGCATTCAGAGACAGAATGTGATAATTGAATATTAAGTTGTTTTGTTAAGCCGGGCTGTAAAGCTCGGCTTATTTTTGCATATTTTTAAATTAAAAAATCTTAAAAAGCCCGAAATTACGGGAAAAATAGCACATGATATATGATTTAACAAAGATTTAACATAAGCAAGATTGGGGATTTAACCTGTTCTTTATATACTGTACCCGTACCTTGAAGAAAGGCATTAGCAGAAAATATACTATCTAAATTAAAGGAGTATCAAAAATGAAGAAGAAAATTTTAGCTTTATTAATGGCGTCATTTATGGTTGTGGGCGCAGCCGCATGTTCATCATCAAAGTCAGCACCCGCAGAGAGCAATCAGGAGGAGAGCACAGATGCTGAGGCAATGAGCGGTCCCATTTCGGTTATCTCCCGTGAGGAAGGTTCAGGCACAAGAGGAGCTTTTGTTGAGCTTATGGGCGTTGTTGACGCAGATAAGAACGACATCACAACATTAAGCGCAGAGATAACAAACTCCACATCTGTTATGCTTACAACAGTTGCAGGCAACACATCAGCCATCGGATATGTTTCACTCGGTTCTCTTTCAGACGATGTTAAGGCAGTAAGCGTTGACGGAGTTGAGGCAACAACAGACAATATTAAAGCAGGAAGCTACGCTGTAGCAAGACCCTTCCTTGTAGCTTACAAAGACGGTTCACTTTCAGACCTTGCTCAGGATTACTTAAACTTCATTATGAGCGCTGACGGTCAGGCAATCATCGCAGAAGAAGGCTACATCAGCGTTGCCGACGGAGAAGCTTACACAGCAAGCGGTCTTACAGGAAAGCTTGTACTTGCAGGTTCAACATCGGTATCTCCCGTAATGGAAGTACTTGCCGATGCTTACAAGGCAATCAACCCCGATGTAACAATTGAGATTCAGCAGACAGGTTCAGGCGCAGGTATCACATCAGCCATTGAGGGCGTATGCGACTTCGGTATGTCATCTCGTGAACTTAAGGACAGTGAGAAGGCTGAGCTTACAAGCACACAGATAGCAATGGACGGTATCGCAGTTATCGTAAATAATGCAAACCCTGTAAACGAGCTTACATCAGACCAGATTAAGAGCATCTACCTTGGTGAAATTACAGACTGGTCAGAAATTCAGTAAGAAATACATACTTAAGAAATCATATTTGAGCCGCCTGCCTCTGTAGGCGGTTCAACTTGCAGAAAATAATCTGCGCAAAGACAGGAGGTTTTTATGAGAGCGAAAGAGAAAATAATGAAATTCGTATTTCTGCTCTGTGCCTGCGTTTCCATAGTGGCGGTAGCCGCTATTTGCATATTTATGTTCATAAACGGCTTTCCCGCCATAAAGGAAATCGGTGTTTTCAAATTTCTTCTCGGTAAAGAGTGGAGACCGGGACAGAACCTATTCGGCATATTCCCGATGATAATAGGCAGTATATATGTAACTGCCGGAGCACTTATAATAGGTGTGCCCATAGGTATACTGTGTGCGGTATTTTTGGCTTTCTACTGCCCCCAAAAGCTGTATACGCTTATTAAGCCCGCCGTTCAGCTGCTGGCAGGCATACCGTCAATAGTATACGGCTTCTTCGGCCTTGTATTTATCGTTCCCATTATACAGAACGTGTTCCATACGGGCGGCAAGGGTATACTTACAGCATCCATACTGTTAGGAATAATGGTTCTGCCCACGCTCATAGAGACAACGGAGTCATCGCTCAGGGCGGTGCCGATTTCATATTATGAGGGTTCTCTGGCATTGGGAGCCACAAAGGAGACTACCATATTTAAATCCGTAATGGTCGGTGCCAAATCGGGAGTAATGAGCGGAGTTATACTCGGCGTAGGACGTGTAATAGGCGAAACAATGGCTGTAATAATGGTAGCTGGAAATCAGGCCGCCATGCCGAACAGCATATTGTCGGGAGTAAGAACACTGACGGCAAACATAGTACTCGAAATGGCCTATGCGGCAGACCTTCACCGTGAAGCGCTTATAGCCACGGCGGTGGTACTGTTTATATTTATACTTATAATAAATATTTGCTTCTCGCTTATTAAAAGGAGGGACAGCTGATGAGGGAAAAACTGAAAGAATATATGAAACACCCGGGCTCCTTTATAGTGTTCCTGCTTATAATGGCGGCGGCTGTCATAACTGTTGGCTGTATGCTGTTTATAGTGGCCTACATACTTGTAAAGGGCATACCCAATATAAAGCCGGAGCTTTTTGAGTGGACGTACACATCAAAAAATGTATCCATGATGCCGGCTATTATCAATACCGTATTGATGACGGGCTTTACGCTTCTCATAGCCGTTCCCGTAGGCGTATTTTCTGCGGTTTATCTGGCGGAGTATGCGAAAAAGGGTTCAAAGCTTGTAAAGGTAATAAGAATGACAGTTGAAACACTGTCGGGCATACCGTCAATTGTATTCGGCTTGTTCGGCTTTCTTGCCTTTGTAATAGCACTGAAATGGGAGTATTCCTTCCTTGCGGGCTCGCTGACTTTGGCAATAATGGTGCTTCCGCTTATAATGAGGACAACGGAGGAGGCAATATTGGCAGTGCCCGATTCCTACAGAGAGGGCAGCTTCGGACTGGGTGCAGGAAAGCTTAGAACGGTGTTTAAGATAGTTCTGCCGTCGGCAATGCCCGGTATATTGGCAGGCATAATACTTGCCATAGGACGTATCGTCGGAGAGACGGCGGCACTTATATTTACGGCAGGCACAACGGCGGCCGTACCTGAAAATGTATTTTCATCAACCAGAACGCTGGCTGTCCACATGTACTGTCTGCTTTCCGAGGGACTTTACACCGAGCAGGCCTATGCCACTGCGGTAATACTGCTGGTTATGATAATACTTATTAACGCTTTGTCCAGCTTTTTTGCCAAGAAGCTTACAAAGAAATAACGGAGGGACAATATGGATAAAATCGAAATAAAAAATATGGAGCTGTATTACGGCGACTTCAAAGCCATAAAGGGCATAGATTTGAAAATTCCGCCCAACGAGATAACGGCCTTTATCGGACCCTCCGGCTGCGGCAAGTCTACGGTGCTCAGAAGCCTGAACCGAATGAATGACCTGGTAGAGGACTGTAAGATAACGGGAAAGATAACCCTTGACGGCGAGGACATTTATAACGGAATGGACGTCAATCTGCTGAGAAAAAGGGTCGGTATGGTTTTCCAGAAGCCCAATCCCTTCCCAATGAGCATATATGACAACGTGGCCTACGGACCGAGAACCCACGGTATACGCTCCAAGGTGAAGCTTGATGAGATTGTTGAGAAATCCCTGAGGGACGCAGTGCTTTGGGACGACGTAAAGGACAGACTGAAACAGAGTGCTTTAGGCATGAGCGGAGGACAGCAGCAGAGGCTGTGTATAGCAAGAGCCCTTGCCGTAGAGCCGGAGGTGCTGCTTATGGACGAGGCCACCAGTGCCCTTGACCCCATATCTACATCAAAGATTGAGGACCTTGCAATGGAACTTAAAAAAAAGTATACTATTGTAATGGTAACGCACAATATGCAGCAGGCCGCCAGAGTTTCCGACAAAACAGCCTTTTTCCTGCTGGGAGAAATAATAGAGTTTGATGACACTGAAAAACTGTTCTCCATGCCGAGGGACAAGAGAACAGAGGACTACATAACGGGGAGGTTCGGTTAATGAGAAACAGATTCGACGAGCAGCTTGAAATACTGCATATTGAGCTTATAAAAATGGGCGCCCTCTGCGAGGAGGCTATTGGAGGAGCAATAACAGCCCTTGAAAAAAATGATGCGGAAATGTTGACAAAGGTATTTGAGTCAGACGCAGAGATAGACCAGAAGGAAAGAGACATTGAAAGACTGTGCATGAGACTGCTTTTACAGCAGCAGCCCGTAGCAACGGATCTGAGAGTTATTTCCTCTGCCCTTAAAATGATAACGGACATGGAGAGAGTCGGCGACCAGGCTTCGGACATTGCAGACCTTGCAAAAATACTTATTGCCAACGGCGTAAGCATTTCCGACGATATGAAGAAAATGGCAAGGGAAGCCGTAAAAATGGTTACGGACAGCGTAGACTCCTTTGTAAAGAGAGACCTTGAACTTGCAAGAAAGGTCATTGAGTATGATGATGTAGTTGATACATGGTTTGATACCATGAAAAAAGATGTAATAGAAATGATAGCAAAGGACAGTTCCATGGGAGAATACTCCATAGATATACTTATGATAGCCAAATATCTTGAGCGTATAGGAGACCATGCGACCAATATAGCCGAATGGGTGGAATATTCAATCACCGGAACAAGAAGTAAGAACAACTGAGGTGATGTGTATTGGTAACATACGAAGAAGTAAAGAAAAATCATGCGATAAACACTTATATTAAAAAGGCGGATGAGTCGCTCAGGGCATTGGGCTATACTGAGCATTCCTTCGCCCATGTGGGCAATGTGGCTGTTACGGCGGAATATATACTGCGTACAATGGGCTTCAGCGAGCACGAAATCGAAACAGCCAAGATAGCCGCCTATCTGCATGATATAGGAAACCTTGTCAACAGGGTTGACCATTCCCAAAGCGGTGCGGTTATGGCATTCCGTCTGCTGACCAATATGGATATGGAGGCAGAGGATATAGCAACCATAACGACAGCCATAGGCAACCATGACGAGGGCAACGGCGTACCGGTAAACGCTGTGGCAGCGGCACTGATACTGGCTGACAAATCGGACGTAAGACGCTCAAGGGTAAGAAATAATGACATATCAAGCTTTGACATACATGACCGGGTAAACTATTCGGTTGTCAGCAGCAGGCTTGTGATAAACGAGGAAAAGACCAATATTACCCTTGTACTTTCCATTGACACAAATTACGGTTCGGTCATGGACTATTTTGAGATTTTTCTTGACCGAATGATACTTTGCCGCAAGGCGGCGGAAAGGCTTGGGCTTCAGTTTAAGCTTATTATAAATGACCAGCCGCTTATTTGATATGTACATACAGGAAGGGAAAGCAAATGATATATCTGCTTGAAGATGATGAAAGTATAAGAAATTTTGTTGAATATGCCCTTAACAATTCGGGTCTGGAATCCAGAGGCTTTGAAAAGCCTTCTGATTTTTGGAAGGGTGTAGAGGAGGAGATACCCAGGCTTGTAATTCTCGACGTTATGCTGCCTGAGGAGGACGGCCTTGAGGTACTCAAAAAAATAAGAAACAGAAGCGATACAAAAAATATACCGGTTATAATGCTTACGGCCAGGGATTCGGAGTATGACAAGGTCATAGGTCTGGACAGCGGCGCTGATGACTATGTTTCCAAGCCCTTTGGCATGATGGAGCTTATATCACGCATAAAGGCACTTATGAGAAGAACCGGTGAGGATACTAAAAAGGACGAATACACAGTCGGCGGCCTGTATGTATGCCCCTCAAAGCATATAGTAAGGGCAAACGGCGCCGATGTTGTGCTTACATATAAGGAATTTGAGCTTTTAAGCCTGCTTATATCCAATAAGGGAACGGTATTCAGCCGTGACCAGATACTCCAGAGGATATGGGGCTTTGAGTTTGACGGAGAAAACAGAACCGTAGATGTGCATATAAGAACATTGAGGACAAAGCTCGGAGATTGCGGAAACCTTATCGAGACTGTAAGGGGCATAGGCTACAAAATAGGAGGATAAGGCATGACAAAGAAAATATTCCGAAGCATAATCTGTGTTTCCGTTGTCACCTTTCTGGCCTGTTTTGTTTTCATAATGGGCATTTTATACGATTACTTCAATGCCCAGTTAATCAGCGAGCTTAAAAGTGAGGCCGTCCTCACCGAATACGGCATCGAAAACTATGGAGAGGACTATCTGAAAGGCCTTAAATACGATAACAGGATAACATGGATAGACAGCGACGGCTCCGTAATATATGATAGCGATGCCGATGCCGCCTCCCTTGAGAACCATGCCGAAAGGGAAGAAGTGGCAGAGGCCTTTGAAAAGGGCAGCGGATCCAGCCAAAGATATTCCGATACCTTTGCCGAAAGAAATGTGTATTATGCCAAGCTGATGGACGACGGAACGGTAATAAGAATAGCCAGCTCCCAATACACGGTATGGACACTGCTTTTGGCAATGATACAGCCGATGATATTTGTGCTCATAATAGTAATAATACTGTCGGTAATACTTGCTTCAAAGCTGTCCAAAAAGATAGTTAAGCCCATAAACGAGCTTGATTTGGACCACCCCGACATAGACGGGGACTATCCCGAAATATCGCCTCTGCTTAAAAAGATAAGCCGCCAGAATATGCTTATTGACAGGCAGATGAGGACTCTCAAAAGAAACGAGGAGGAGTTTACGGCTATAACCTCAAATATGTCCGAGGGACTTATAATTATAGACAGAGGTACGGCAGTTCTTTCCTGCAACAGAGGTGCGCTTAAGCTTTTGGGAAAAGACGAAGCAAAAACGGGCGAGAGTGTATTCGTTCTCAACCGCTCCGAGAATTTCAGAAAGGCCATAGAGGGAGCACTCTCGGGAGAGCATAAGGAAACCCTTATGGAGTGCGGCTCAAGAATATACCAGTTGCTTGCAAACCCCGTATATGAGGGCGGCAGTATAAACGGTGCCGTTATACTCATTATGGATGTGACCGAAAAGGAAAAGCAGGAGGAAATGAGACGTGAGTTTACCTCAAATGTCTCCCATGAACTGAAAACGCCGCTGACTTCCATATACGGCATATCCGAGATAATGGTCAACGGCATAGTAAAGCCTGAGGATATGGGCAGATTTGCCGAAAATATCCACAGCGAGTCGGGCAGGCTTATAACCCTTGTAAATGATATAATAAAGCTTTCACAGCTGGACGAAAATTCCGTTACAACGGAAAGAGAAGATGTGGACATGCTGGCTCTTGCGAAGGATGCAGCATTCAGACTCAAAACCGTGGCTGATGATAATAACGTAACCGTCAGTGTCAGCGGAGAAAAGCTTATTATAAACGGTATACGCTCGGTGCTTGACGAAATAGTATACAACCTCTGCGAAAACGGAATAAAATACAACAAGCCCGGCGGAAGGGTGGATATATTTGTCGGTGTGGAAAACGGCAGAAGGGTGCTGAAAGTTTCCGATACGGGCATAGGAATACCGCAGGAGGACAGAGCGAGAATATTTGAGAGATTTTACCGTGTGGATAAAAGCCATTCCAGAAAGATAGGCGGAACGGGTCTGGGGCTTTCAATTGTCAAGCACGGTGCGGCCTATCATAATGCATCCGTTGAGGTAGAAAGCAAAGTGAACGAGGGCAGCTGTTTTACCGTTGTATTCGCAGAAAACAAATGATGTCAGATTAATGCAGATTTCATCGGAATTTGATGAGCTGTTTTATGTGTAAATATTTGCCTTTTGTGCCATACTCTTTTTGAAAACAGGAGGAGTGTCGGACATGAAAGCTAAGATTTGTGCCGTGATTGCCGCAGTCCTTGCGATAATCACGGCATTTCCGCAGAAAATATACGCAGAAGATTATAAAGGAGAAAGAGGAGTCCATACAGCCTATATATCGGGCTATCCCGACGGCAGTGTCAGACCTGATGCTTATGTTACAAGGGAAGAAGCGGCTTCGGTATTTTACAGACTTATGGAGGGCGATGGCAAAAAGATAAATTTGGCCTTTAATGACGTTGACCCTGCAAGGTGGTCCTATGAAGCAGTATGTACCCTTGCGGGTGAAGGCATTATAGCCGGAGACGATAACGGAATGTTCCGTCCCGAGAACAGAATAACAAGGGCGGAAATGGCTGTAATGGCAGTAAAATTTGCCGGAAGCCAAAAGGGCGGTGCTGCATTGGCTGACATTGCGGGTCACTGGGCCGAGGAATATATTATTTCCGCCGTTTCGGCAGGTTGGCTGGCGGGATATACCGACGGAGAGTTCAAGCCGGAAAACTATATAACGAGGGCAGAAATGATATTCATGATAAACAATGTGCTGAACAGAAGGACTGAAAACGAGGACGATTTGCTTAACGGCATGACGATGTGGACGGATAATACAGACAGTACAAAGTGGTATTATTCGGCCATACAGGAGGCCTCCAACAGCCATGAGTATGTCAGAAAAGAAAACGGATATGAAATGTGGAATATAATTATAGAGTGAAAAGAGCCGGTTATGCCGGTTTTTTTCATGTGGACAGAAAATGACCGTATATGTTAATATAGCCTATATAATTGAATGGAGGAAACTTTTTTGAGAAAGTCAATTTTACCTTTACTTATGACTGTATGTATTGCTTTGCCTATATGCGCCCATGCTGAGGACAGTACTGAGTGCTTCGGAAAAATGCAGAGTATAGCCGTAGACGGAAATGTATATAATGTGCCGTCATATAACATTGAAGGATATAATTATTACAGTCTCAGAGATATATCATATATTACAAAAGATACGGAAGCGGATTTTTTAGTCGTTTGGGATGAAATGAGCCGAACCGTAATTATAGATACTTTGTCTGACGGAGTAAACAGCGGCATAGATATGAACGTTTCTCTGAAAGAAAAGGCTTATGCGGTCAGCTCCGACGCACATGTATCGGCAGACGGTAAATTTGTATTTCCTAAGGCCTATAATATAGACGGATATACATATTTCAAACTCAGAGATTTGACAGATATTCTGGGTTTTGATGCAGAATGGAGCGAAGCCGAACGCCGTACCGAAATAAATACCATTAAGGGAAGTATGCCGATATTACCGAAGGAATATCAGAAGATGCTCGGCAGAGGTATGGACGTGGACTGGTCAAAAACAAAGGCCGGAAAGGAATACTATAACGAAAGGACGGCAGAGGATTTTGCAGCCGCAGGAATATCCCATGTAAGAATAAGAATAGCCGATGATGCCGATGAAGAATTATTCAGAGGGCTTGACGGTCAAATAGATGATTGTCTGAAAAACGGCATAATACCGATAATTGCATATCAGGCAGACGATTTCAAAAATGACCCAAGCGACAAAAATATGAAAAAAGTTATTAAATGGTGGAAAAACGTTGCAGAAAGATATAAGGACAAATCATATCTTCTTGCATTTGACTTGATTATTGAAGCTACAGACGAGCTTAACAAACAGCCTGACAAGCTCAATGAATTGTATGAAAAAACCGTTTCGGAAATAAGAAAGACAAATCCCGAAAGAATCATAATAATATCGCCGAGACTGCGCTCAGATGCGTATTATCTGAATGAGCTTGAAATACCGTCGGATGGAAACGGATATATTATGGCGGAGTGGCACTTCTATGCGGCAGGACCAAGCAAAACAAATGAAAGAAAGCTGTGGACAACAGGAACATTGCAGGAGAAAAAGCTGATAACAGACAAAATAGATGAGGCATTGGAATGGCAGGAAAAAACAGGCATACCGACATGGGTAGGAGCATGGATGCCGGGAAATTACAATGACGGTAATGATTACACTATTGAAGAACAAATAGAGTTTGCCTCTTTTATGACTGAGAGTCTCGAAAGGGCAGGTATACCCTATGCGGTTAATTCCGATACAAAGTTTTACAATAGGGAAACTAACGAATGGTATGAAGAAATGATACCGTTAAGAAACATAATATATTCATAAATGATTTAACATTGCAGAATATTCTGCATATGTACTTTGCTATAGGATTTTTTGATACGGATAAGAGCACTGGTTAGATTAGAGATACAAATATCTATATGTTTTGACGATATATAAAGTGCAGGATTCTAAAATAAACAGAAGGATTAAAAGCGGAAGACTTAAAAAATTTGAATGATTT
>JAQXNZ010000196.1 GCA_029098265.1 Clostridia bacterium
CCGCAAACCTGCACATCGCTTATTTCCGCAAATCTTTTGAGTATTCTTTCGTGACATATTTCACTGTAATCGTTGTTGAATCTTATCATCGTTTTTCCTCCGAAGTTTGTACTGTTTGCCTGACGGCATTTACAGTATAGCATAAATTATAAAAATTCGAGCGTTTTTTTCAGTATAATATGTAAATCGACAGGTAAGTTTTTGCTGTTGTGCATAAATTAATTGCTTTTATCGGGAAAATAATATAAAATTTATTCAGAGACTTTGAAAAAAATTTTTTCCTATACACTATTTTGACCAAAGGGGGAGTTTGTATGTATCTCGTTACCAACGGAAAATTAATTACCCGTGACATAGACAATCCGTACTTTGAGGACGGCGGAGTTGCTGTAGAGGGCAATAAAATAGTAGAGGTGGGCGACGACCTTACCCTTAAGCTTAAATATCCCAATGCGGAGATAATAGATGCCGAGGGCAATGTTATAATGCCCGCATTTATAAACGCCCACACCCATATATACAGCGCCCTTGCCAGAGGACTCTCCATAAACGGCTATAATCCCAGAAACTTTTATGAAATACTTGACGGCATGTGGTGGAATATCGACAGAAGGCTTGACCTTGAGGGAACAAGGGCTTCTGCCTATGCTACATATATCGAGTGTATCAAAAACGGTGTAACAACCATATTTGACCACCATGCCAGCTACGGCTGTGTTCCCGGCTCACTGTTTGAGATTGCCGATGTGGCCAAGGAAATGGGCATAAGAAGCTGTCTCTGCTACGAGGTAAGCGACAGGGACGGAGAGATGAAATGCAAGCAGGCAATCAAGGAAAACTATGATTTCATCAAATATACAAGGGAAGAACCCGACCCCATGCTCAAGGCAATGTTCGGAATGCACGCCCTCTTTACCATATCCGATGAGACAATGGCAAAATGCGCCGAGGTCAACAACGGCATGACGGGCTTCCATATCCATGTTTCCGAGGGCATAAACGACGTGGAGGACACCTGGGAGAAATATAAGAAACGCCCCGTTGAAAGACTGAGAGACATGGGAATACTGGGTCCCAAGACACTGCTGGGTCACTGCATACACGTCAATGACCGTGAGATGAACATTATTAAGGAAACAGGCACTATGGTAGTGAACAATCCCGAATCCAACATGAGCAACGCCGTAGGCTGTTCACCGGTTCTCAACCTCTATAACAGGGGAATAACCGTGGGATTGGGCACAGATGCCTATACCCATGACATGCTGGAAAGCCTCAAGGTCGCCCTTGCCATACAGAGACATAACGCAAAGATGCCTAACGTAGGCTGGGCAGAGGCAACGGGTATGCTCTTTGAGAACAACCCGAAGATATGCGCCCAATATTTTGACGAGCCCTTAGGAGTGCTTAAGGCAGGCGCCGCCGCAGATATTGTCGTAATGGACTATAAGCCCTATACGCCTTTCTCCGCCGACAACATAGACGGACACATGATATTCGGTATGAACGGCAGACAGTGTCTGACAACCGTTGCCAACGGCAAGGTGCTTATGCACAACCGCCAGCTTATAGGCATAGACGAGGAAAAGATTAATGCAGACATCATGCAGACCGCCAAAAAGCTCTGGAAAAGCATTAACGGCTGACATAAGGAGGTTTAAATATGAGTGAGAGAATGACGCCCATTGCCTTTGACAGGCTTATAAGCCGGGCAGTCGGTGAATATGAAAAACAGGGAACAATGTTCGGGGTTCACAGCCCTTACATAAAAAAAGACGATAAAAGGCTGTCCATATTCGGCGAGAGTATGGAAACGCCCTTCGGTCCTGCGGCAGGCCCCAATACACAGCTTGCCCAGAATATAATTGCGGCATATTTTGCGGGTAGCCGCTTCTTTGAGCTGAAAACGGTGCAGGTCATGGACGGTGATGAGCTTGCCGCCTGCATAGCAAGACCCTGTATTCTTGCCAACGATGAGGGCTACAACTGCGAATGGTCAACGGAGCTTTTTGTTCCCCAGGCCCTTGACGAATATGTAAAGGCATGGCTGGCGCTTAAGGTATTTTCCAAAAAGTACGGTTTCGGTTCACCCGACGGCTTTATATTCAATATGAGTGTAGGCTATGATTTAGAGGGCATAAAGAGCAAAAAGATAGATGATTTCATCGAGGGGCTTAAGGACGCCGCAAGACTTCCTCAGTGGGAGGAATACAAGGCTGTTCTCAAAAAACACTTCCCCGATGAAGCGGAATATATAGACGGCATATCGCCAAAGGTATGCACAAGCGTTACACTTTCCACCCTCCACGGCTGTCCGCCCCAGGAGATAGAGAGGATTGCTTCATATCTCATATCCGAGAAGAAGCTCAACACCTTTGTAAAATGCAACCCCACACTGCTGGGCTATGAATACGCAAGAAAGACACTGGACGACATGGGCTATGACTACATCGCCTTTGACGACCACCATTTCAGAGAGGACTTGCAGTATGCCGATGCCGTTCCCATGTTTACAAGGCTTAAAAAGCTGGCGGAGGACAACGGCCTTGAATTCGGTCTTAAGCTGTCCAATACATTCCCCGTTGACGTAAAGGCGGGAGAGCTGCCTTCGGAGGAAATGTACATGAGCGGCAAGGCTCTCTATCCTCTGACAATAGAAATGGCAAACCGCATATCAAAGGAATTCGGCGGAAAAATGCGTATCAGCTATTCAGGCGGTGCGGATTATTTCAATATCGATAAGCTGTTTGAAGCGGGAATATGGCCAATAACCGTGGCGACAACAATACTCAAGCCCGGCGGCTACAACAGACTTAAGCAGATAGCCGAAAAGCTGGAAAACTGCGAGTTTAAGCCCTTTGACGGCGTGGATTATTCCAAGGTTGCCGCACTGTCCGAGGAAGCCAAAAAGGACATACACCATATTAAGCCTATAAAGCCCCTGCCCGACAGAAAGCTGGATAAAAAGGTTCCTCTGGTGCACTGCTTTACCGCACCCTGTAAGGGCGGCTGTCCCATTGGACAGGATATACCCGAATATATAGAGCTTTGCGGCAAGGGGAAATATGCCGAGGCGCTTAAGGTGATTACGGCTAAGAACCCTCTGCCTTTTATAACAGGCACAATCTGTGCCCACCACTGCATGGATAAGTGTACGAGAAACTTCTATGAAAGCTCCGTAATGATAAGGGGAACAAAGCTGACGGCTGCAGAAAACGGCTATGACAGCCTTATGGCAGAACTTGAAGCACCCAAGACAAGGGACGGCATAAAGGCGGCAGTCATCGGCGGCGGCCCCGCAGGTATGGCGGCGGCATTCTTCCTGGGCAGAGGCGGAGTAAAGACAACTCTGTTTGAAAAAGAAAATAAGTTAGGCGGTATCGTAAGAAACGTAATACCCGAGTTCAGAATAAGCGGTGAAGCCATAGACAAGGATGCGGCTCTTGTGGAAAAAATGGGCGCAGAAATAAAGCTTGGCACACCGGCACCCACACTCAATGAGCTTAAAGCACAGGGCTACACCCATATAATGTACTGTGTGGGAGCGCAGAAAAAGGGCAGTCTTGATATAGAAGGAAACGTACTAAACGTAATAGATTTCCTGACAGACCTTAAGGCAGGAAACCCCTTAAATCTCGGCAAAAACGTGGCAGTCATCGGCGGCGGAAATACGGCAATGGACGCCGCAAGAGCCGCCAAGAGAGCAAAGGGTGTGGAGAAGGTCACGCTTGTATACAGAAGAACCAAAAAATATATGCCTGCCGATGAGGAGGAGCTCATGCTGGCGCTTTATGACGGTGTGGAGTTTGTGGAGCTTGCCGCACCCGTAAAACAGGCGGACGGTATACTGACCGCAAGAAAGATGGTTCTCGGCGAGCCTGACGAAAGCGGCAGAAGAAGCCCCGTTGAGACCGATGAAACCATAGATATTAAAGCCGATACCGTTATTGCCGCAGTGGGCGAAAGCGTTGACGGTGACTTTTTCAAGGCCGAGGGAATAGAGACGGACAAAAAGGGACGCCCGTCCTTCAAGACAAATATAGACGGAGTATATACAGCGGGAGATGCACTGAGAGGCCCCTGCACTGTTGTCGAGTGCATAGCCGATGCCAAGGCCTTTGCCGAGGATGTTCTCGGTGAGGAAATAAAGGCAGACATACCCGACGAGGCATATCAGAGTGTTGAGGAGTCCAAGGCCAAGAAGGGTATTCTCAAAATGCCGACTTCCTGCGAGGCGGAACGCTGCTTTGCCTGCAATGTTGTATGCGAGTGCTGTGCCGACGTATGTCCCAACAGGGCAAATGTTGTTATCAGACCCGAGGGGGCCTATGCAAGCATACTTCATCTAGATGCCCTGTGCAATGAGTGTGGCAACTGTGCCACATTCTGTCCCTATGACAGCGCACCCTATAAGGATAAATTCACCCTTTACGGCAGTCAGGAGGACTTTGAGGACAGCACCAACAGTGGCTTCCTGCCCCTCGGAAATGACGTATACAGAGTGCGCCTTGACGCAGAGGTAAAGGACTATGACCTGTCAAAGGACAATGATCTTGACAAAGACATTGAGCTTCTGATACTGACGGTTAAAAATAAATACGGATACTTGTTATAATTAATAATTGAGCCGCAGATTAACCTCTGCGGCTTTTTGTTTTTAAAGGCTGACTCATTGTTACTTGCCATAATATGCATTAAAATGATATACTTTTTATAATTAATGCATAAGGAGGATACTTTTATGAAAATGGCAGTTATCGGCGGAGCCGGA
>JAQXNZ010000197.1 GCA_029098265.1 Clostridia bacterium
GTATCGTACTCTCAACGGGTGCAAAAATAAACGGTATATCGGGCAGTGATATTGAAAAGCTCCTTGAGCTTGGTCTGATAGGCGGCGTAAATACCGAAAATATAGAGTCCGTTGAACCGACTCCCAAATCAAATGTAACTACCTATGAGCTCAAGCAGCTTGGACTTACTCAGAGGATAAAGAAAGCCCAGCCGGGTGACACTGTAACAATATCTGAAAAACAGCTTGATAAGGGCAAATTACCCGCATACGCTATGGTAGCCCTTGCGGCAGCCGACGGTGTAAGCCTTATGATTGTATGTGATGATTTGGCAGTCATAATCCGTTCCGACGAAGCGGTTGCAGACTGCGGAAGCAAGATGTTCTATACGATTGACGAGCTTGTAAAAATGTATGAATAAGGAATAATGATATAAGTAATAAATGATATAAAGCAAAACCCCTGCCTGATTATCTCTAAGGCAGGGGTACTTATTTATTATGTAAATCCGTTAAACTTAAATCTTATCCAATGCCTGCTTAATATCTGCGATAAGGTCATCAACATTTTCAAGACCTACGGACATTCTGATAAGTCCGTCTGTGATACCTGCCTCTTCCCTTACCTTTTTATCAACCATTGTGTGTGTCATTGCTGCGGCCTGCTCAACGAGTGTCTCCGTATCACCGAGACTAACGGCAATTGTACATATCTTAAGGTTGTTCATAAATTTTCTTCCGGCTTCAAGTCCGGCGGCAATGTCAAAGGTAATCATTCCTCCGCCAAGTCTCATCTGCTTTTTAGCGATTTCATACTGAGGGTTGGACTCAAGGAACGGATAATATACCTTCGAAACCTTGTCGGAGGTCTCAAGGAACTGAGCTATTTTAAGGGCATTCTCCGAATGCTGTTTCATTCTGCATTCAAGGGATTTGATACCCCTTGTAAGAAGGAATGTTGTAAAGGGGCTCATTACTGCGCCGAAGTGCATAAGACCCTCCAGTCTGAACAGCTTAAGAAGCTCATCATCATTGGAAATAAGAGCACCAGCAACTACATCTCCGTGACCGCCGATATATTTTGTACAGCTCTGTACAACATAATCAACGCCGTAGTCAAGGGGATTTGTGATATACGGTGAAGCAAAGGTATTGTCAACGCCGACTCTGATTCCATGCTTTTTGGCTATATACACTACCGCCTGAATATCTGTGATAAGCATAGTGGGGTTGGCGGGAGTTTCAAAATAAATAAGCACTGTGTTGGGCTTAATGGCCTTTTCTATTTCTTCGGGCTTTGATGTATCGACCTGTGTGGTCTCAATGCCGAACTTGGGAAGTATACTGTTTGCCATGTGTTCAACGGCAGAATATACAGCCTTTCCGAAAATAACATGGTCGCCTGCCTTAAGGATTGACATGAATGCCGCCGCAATAGCGCCTACACCCGATGCAAAAGCAACGGCTCCCTTGCCGTGTTCAATGGCGGCAAGCTTCTTTTCAAAATAATCACAGCTGGGATTTGTTATTCTGCTGTAGCCGAAATGCTCTGCCAGGTGCTCACATGCTTCGGCGGCCTCGTCAGTTGTCTTAAACTTAAATGTAGAGGTCTGGTATATGGGCTGTACAAGGGCGCCGTACTGGTCATCGGCCTCGCCTGCATGTATGCTTGTTGTTGAAAATCCGTACTTTTCATTAGTGTCTAACATTGTTTTATACCTCCTGTATTATTTTCATACTGAAAGTATATGTTTATCACACACTTAAATCAAATACTTAATATTTATAAAACACCATAAAAAAAATCTATGATATATCCGAATTAAGCTTCTCGCCCAGCAGGTCTATAAATTTTTGTGACATGGCGGATATGGGCACACTTCTGTGCCTTAATACACCTATGGTAATCATTTCATCCGAATCCAGCGGTATTGCGGTAAACTCCTTTTTCAAATTCTCGGTGAGTATGCCTGTGCCTATATCATAGGCCATACATTCCCTCAAAAAGCTGACGCTTGTAAACAGGTCACTGGTATATATATTTCTGTCGGGAATGTGGGAACTGTTATTTATCTCCTCGGAAAAAAACATCGGTATATTTTCATCCAAGCTGTAGTTTACCTGCAAATACGGCTTTAGATCCCTGTAGCGCAGAAATTCCCTCTTAGCCAAAGGGTGGCTTTTATGCAGAAAAACATGGGGTTTTATCTTTTTCATCGGTATAAACTCCAGACTGCTTTGATCCAGCACCCTGCTTATGTCCTTTTCGGAATATACAGCCTTATAAATGACACCTATATCGCTTCTCATCTTTGCCACGTCCTCAATAGCCGACATCATATTTGTTTCCTTAAGTCTAAGCACATACTTATCAGAGTTCATTTCATTGGCCATTTTGGTCAGTACCTCTACCACAAAGGAATAATGCTCGCTGGAAACCGACAGGCTCTGTCTTTTTTCTCTGCCTGCATTTTTGAAATGATCCAGTATTTCATCCTTTTTTTCAATTATATCTAC